>JARDZI010000216.1 GCA_029240935.1 Clostridiales bacterium | reverse complement strand
GACTTCCTTACTTATAGTTTAGTACACTGTAGTTAATAAATAAAATACGGTATTTTTATAGTTAGCTATAGAAAAAAACTATACCTAAATTGGATGTGTTCTTATGGATAGTAGAGATTGGCTTATATTAAAGCTTTTATATGAGAAGAAAAACATCAGTAAAACTGCCTTAGCTCTTTATATTTCTCAGCCTTCTTTAACCAGCAGGCTGCAGCAAATCGAAAAGGAATTTGGAGTTCAAATTGTAACTAGGGAAAGAAGAGGAGTTTCTTTTACTCCAGAGGGAGAATATCTAGTTAAATATGCTGAGGAAATGCTTTTAAGACTTGAAAATGTAAAGGAAAATATTTCAAATATGAAGTATGGCGTTTCTGGAACCTTAAGGCTTGGAGCCTCAAAGTTTATGATGAAGCATAAGCTTCCCCGCATATTAAAGCTGTTTAAAGAGCAATATCCTGATGTAGAATTTAAAATAGTCACAGGCTGGAGCAGAGATGTATTTAATTTAGTATATAATCAGGATGTTCATATAAGCTTTGTCCGGGGGGACTACAATTGGCTGGGCAGCAGGCATTTGCTGTTTGATGAGAATATTTGCGTTGTATCTAAAAATAAAATTGATATGAAAGACCTGCCCAAGCTTCCAAGGATAGAATATAAAACAGATTACCTGTTTAGGGCTGTTCTTGATAATTGGTGGTCGGAGAATTATTCAGAGCCTCCTTTTATAAGCATGGAAGTGGATCAGGTGGACACCTGCAAGGAAATGGTTATAAATGATTTAGGTTATGCAATCATGCAGGATATTGTAGTTAAGGACATAGATGACTTGCAAATGATTAATATAACGGATAAACATGGCCACCCCCTATTAAGAAAGACCTGGATGTTTTATCATGAGGATTCCTTAAAATTAAATCTGGTTATGGCTTTTGTTGATTTTATAAAAAGCTATGATTTAACTAGTTTGTAATTGAACGAAAAAAATAAACAGCCAGTAAGCATAGATGCATCATGCTGACAGGCTGTTTTGCCACTTAGTTTCTGGTGAATAAAATAAAGGACAGAATTGATAAAACAACCTTGTTTACCTTTTTTGTATGGTTAACCATATTTACATCGTTCATCTGTAATTCCCTCTAGATAGCTTTTTGAAGAATAAGACTTCCCTAAACGTAAGGAAGCCTTATCTTTTTCACATTTGTTATCTCTTAACTTATCAGCATTAACGTAAAACTTACCAATATGCTATTGTATTGCCTTGCGCATATATACCCTTATAGTCCATATTTCTTTATGCTACCCAAAACCTTCAAACTTTCCTTTGGATATCTTGTTTGTGTTGTTCTATCGACAGCAATCAAACCAAACTTTTGTGCATAGCCAAGCTGCCATTCAAAGTTATCCAGTAGTGACCAGTGAGTATATCCAATCACATTGATACCTTCTTCTATACATTGTTGTAAGCCTGTCAATGCTCTCTCTATAAACTCTACTCTCTCTTTATCATTGTTTGTTGATACCCCATTCTCAGTTACTATGATGGGCTTTTTCCAATGCTCAGAAACAAATCGAATCACTCCTTGCAGTGCCTCAGGATAAAATTCATATCCCATTTCTGTTACCCTAGTATTTTCATCAGGCTGAACTTTGCCATTTGGTCCATAAATGCTGCGTGAATAATTTTGAAGTCCAAAGAAATCATCCTCTTGGATATATGGAAGATAGTGCAAGAAATCTTCATCCTGCATTTCTCTTACATATTCTTCTCCTCCAGGTAATGCCTGATAGTCATATAAAGACAAGGTAATTCCAACCTTTATATTAGGATTTATTTCTTTTATAACTTGTCTAGCTTTCTCATGACATTTCATTATAATAATATCGCCCTGCTCTGTGCGAGGTGTTAAAAATGGCTGTACCTTTCTTGGATCAGTTCCAAAAGCTTCACCCATAGCTCTCATGTGATGTTCCATCATGCTCTTCATATCCATGTTTATGCCTACTTGAACATCAGCACGGTCAGATTCCGAAGCTGCCTCCCTTTGCATTTTAGCCATCATATCACTTATTACTCTATTTAATTGCAGTCCCATATTTGCTTCATTTATAGTGCAAATATAGGGCATCAAATCTCCTAGCTTTGAAACCACATATTTACAGTAATCCCCAAAGAGGTTAATCGTAGCGTCGCTTTCCCAGCCGCCTTCTGATATTAACCATTTTGGTGATGAGAAATGATGCATAGTTACAATGGGTGTCACTCCATTTTCATGGCAGAAATTTAACACATCTCTGTAATGTTCTATCTCTTTGTTGTCAAAATTTCCTTTTGACGGCTCAATTCTTGACCACTCAATGGAGAATCTAAAGGCATTAAGTCCTGCCTCCTTAAGTATCTTTATATCTTCACGGTATCTGTTATAATGGTCAACTGCATCCATAGATGGTTCCTTATAGGAAGAACCGCGCATATTCTCCATTACCCAGCAGTCACTGTTTACGTTATTTCCCTCTACTTGGTGTGCAGCAGTAGCTGCGCCAATCATAAAATTATTATCAAACTTTTTCATCTATATTACCTCCATTTTATTAAAATGGGTTTTGACTTATTGTATGAAGTCAAAACCCTCAGTAAATTTATTTACTTGCTTTCCTTGCTTTTATTTCTTCGTGAATCTGACTCATTTTCTTATCCAAATCATAGAAGTGAAGAATTATAAGCATTGCCGCACATAATATAGCAGGAATTAATGAGAATGTCCATATAATAGCTGTATTGGCAGATGCAGACTGTACCTCTGCTTTTCCAACATATCCTGCCAATCCCATGATTATACCTATGCTGGCGGATGCTAGTCCACTACCTACTTTAGATGCAAAACTAGTTACGGAGTTCAGTGTACCTTCTACTCGTTTACCAGTCTTCCATTCGCCAAAATCCATACACTGCATTATGAATATACCAATCATCATTGTTACAGTGGAGGAACCAATTCCTGAAAGCAATTGCCCAACAACAACAAGACCAACATTCGCTCCTGCAAAGAATTTTATCACGTTACCAATCACTGCCCCAACTAAACCAATACGGACGAAATTCATAGCTCCAATAGTACGCATAGCTAACGGGAATAAAAGGAGAATAACCGGTGCAATAAGACCAACCATACCTACTATAGACAACATAGAAAGGTCCCCAACAATATAAGTGAAATAGTAAGTTCCAACCACTCCTGACATGTTGGTTACGAGGTTGGCCAGTAAAACAGCACCACCGAGAATAAATACATACTTATTATGCGCTAAAGCTTTAATAGCTTCCTTAAGACTGATTTTCTCATTTGATACATTAGATACATTAGATGAAGCTTGTTCTACATCTATTTCCTTGATGAAATACATGCGACCAAGACCAATAATCATTAGCGGCACTCCAAACACAAGAGCAATTTTTGTCCATCCACCTGGTTGTACTCCCCAGGAATTCATCAGAATAGGTAGTGCGATGCTGGATGCTGCCGAGAGAATCATAGTAGCCAATCCTGATATGGACAGTACTTTCGCTCTCTGTACGTCTCCCTTTAGGGATCTTCCCATGTATACCGCTTCTGAACCATTCAAGAAAGTAGCACATACACCGTTAATCAAGCTATATAGAGTAAATATATAAGCTGCTTTTCCAGCAGTTCCCCAATTAGGTGTACTAAAAAGCATAATAGTGAAAATCCACAGTGGTACTATAAATAACTCATAAGGTCTAGCTTTACCGAATCTTGTACGTGTTCTGTCGATAATAAAGCCGACAGCCAGGTCTGTTACACCATCAAAAATTTTTGATACCAGTAAAACTGTACCAATTAGTCCGGCACTTAATCCTGCTACCTCTGTCCCATAATAAGTAATCTGCATCATCAGAACAAAATTAATTGCCAATGCCACGGTTCGAGTAGTCCACGCAGGTATATATCCACGCGGTACTTTGTTATTATTTTCTTTTATTACTTTGTTAGTTGTGTTAATAACCGTTTTACCCATCTAAATAACCTCCACCCTAAATTTTATTTATTATATTATTCAACTTGTAGCTTGATGCTTACATTTTCACAACCTTCACAAGAAGCAGTAATATGAATTTCTCCTTTTTCCATTCCCGCACGTACTACAGCAAGTACTTGTCCATTAAAAGTTGTTCGCTCTGTATCATAGCAATTTTCAGTACTCTTTGGATCAGCACTGCCGAATCCTTGTAAAGTACCTGCGCCTTCTACGGCAACTCTAACTTTTCGGTCAACTGCTGCATTTAGCCTTCCGTCCTCATCTGTCAAGGCAAACATAATATAGGATAAATCCAGCCCTCCTGATTTAAGAACGTTTTTGTCTATAAGTGCCTTCAATTTTAATCCGCTGCCTGCAGTTCGTATTTCAAATCGTTCTTTTTCTATACCATTAGTATAAGAGACTGCTTCCAATCTTCCCGGCTTATATATTGTATCGAATACAGCTTTAAACCTGTGTATTTCTCCAGTAGCCAACTTACCTAGAGATTCTCCGTTTAGGAATAACTCAACTTCTTCATCTGCAGAATATACTTCCACCTTAACAGGCTTATTTTCATATCCCGGCCATGTCCAGCTCTCCAGGCTATCTTCTGTGATCCATGGAGTCATAAATTTCTTATCATTATAATGCTGCGGATATTGCACAGCTATATATGGTTTGCTTCGCAGACCATATACAATTTCACGATAATAACTCATGGGGCGGCGGTTACCTACAATATCAATGTCTCCAACATATGCCAAATATGCAGGATAAGGACTGAAAAATCCAAATTCTCCATTGTATTTGGCTATTCCAACACCAGATTCTCCAATATAATCCCATCCAGTCCAAGTGTAATCTCCAATGCAGCCCGGTAATTCCTTTACCAGCTTCCAATTCAGGTCTATATCCGGCGGCAAGGTTTCGGAGCCATAAACAATCCTATTAGGATAATTTTTAAGAATAGGTGCATAGGAATCTCTCATATAGTTCAGCCCACATATGTCAAGACCTCCATAGGTCTCTTCCAGCTTTTGGCCAACTAACGGATGACTTGTTATATAATTCATCTGACCCATCAAAGCAGTCATAGCATCATTGATATCTCCACCCTGTTTTTTCTCTGCACTATCATCTTGCATGGCAGCAAGCTGTTCTTGAGTAATCATTCCTAAATCAATCATTACCGGAATCATCTTGTCCATTATTGTCATAAGACCATTTACTGCATTGGTGACAGGTCTTGTGGGATCAAGTTTTCTGAATTTATCTGCTAGTTCCCTATTCCAGCGTGCTCCTGCTGGTGTGCCTAATTCCTGAATTTCATTTCCTATACAATACATAAGCACAGAAGGATGATTAAAATCTTTTGCAACAATTGCTTCTACATCCTTTTCCCAACTTTGTGCAAAATCAAGAGCATAATCATATGGGTTTTTGCTGTTATTCCACATATCAAAGCTTTCTTCAACTACCAGCATGCCTAAACTATCACAAGCATCAAGCAAGGATTTTGGGGCTGAATTATGTGACACACGAATTGAATTAAATCCCGCTTCTTTTAATTTCGCAACACGACGCTCTTCCGCCCACGGAAATGAACATGCACCAATTACACCATTGTCATGATGAATACAAGCTCCTCTTAGCAAAACTTTCTCACCATTGATTCGCAGTCCATACATTGGATCAAACTGAATATGGCGAATACCAAAGCTAGACACAGCTTCATCCAAAATCTCTTCTCCCATCATCAATTTCACTTCGCAGGAATACAGATTGGGAGCCTCTACGGACCAAAGTTTTGCATTCCTCACATAAATTTTCTGATGAATAGATGGAACCTTTCCTGCGTAAAGAGTAACTGGCGTACTTTCTGATGCCACAACTTTTCCTTGTTGATCTTTTATTTCAGTACAAACATATATTTTTTTAGTCACCTTGCCATCGTATACTATCTTAACATCTGTTTCTACTAAGGAAATATCTGTTGAAGCCTCAGGCGTTGTAATACGCAGTCCATCCGGTGCAATCCTGATGGCACCACCATTAAGTAAATATACCGGGCGACAGCTTCCGCTCCCTGTATACCATCGAGAGTTCGGAATGTTTCCATTACTAACCTTTACAAGTACAGTGTTTTCTTCTCCATATTTCAAATATGGGGTTAAATCAGC
>JARDZI010000215.1 GCA_029240935.1 Clostridiales bacterium | reverse complement strand
AAACTACATTTATCCTTTATGAAGCATAACATATTAACTTATGTGGGCTTATTTAGCTGGGATTTCCCTGTTCACTGCTCTAAACTATTTAACAATAAATAAATAGCTTGAAAAGGATTTTTATTTATCTGATTTATTGTACCAACAATATATAACTTCTTTGAAGGGCAATAAAATGCAAAACTGCCTGTAGAACCTGAATGACCAAGAATCTCTGGAGCTGGAAAGAGAGGGGACATTAATCTAGACATTTTACAGCGCATCATCCCCATACCATATTCCAATGGGAACCACTGTATTTTATTGTATTTATCATTTATTAAATACTTCTCTGGGAAAAGTTCTCCTCCATAAAAAGCCTTTAAAAATATAATCAAATCAGATGTATTAGAAACAATCCCTCCAGAAGCTCCTGCTGTCGATATGGTAATAGGGCGATATAGTTTTTCCTTTCCAAGATAAATTGGGGCAAACTTACTATCAGGCTGGCACAAATATGTAGCTTCCAGTTTTAGTGGTTGTATTATATATTCTTTATACAAAGTGTCTAATGTCTTATCAGATACCTTTTCTGAGATTTTTCCTAAGATGTCGAAATTTATATCAGAATAAAAAGCCTTTCCTGGACTTCCATTAATAAAATGTGGTTTTAACTTTTTAGTTCTTTCCACAGTTTCTTCAAAGGTTATAGGAACATCCTTTTCATAAATCTCATCAAAGTATGATTTTACTTTTCCATTTTTCTCAGTTGAATAATCTGGTAAGCCTGTATTGTGTGACAAAAGCTGTCTAATCCTAATTGTATTAGAATAATCTTTGCCCTTATATATATGTAATCCTTTTAACAAACTTTTTTCAAAATACTTATCTATTGTATCCTCTAATGATATATCACCAGACTCCCTAAGAATATGAATTATAGTTGTTGTAAATAATTTTGTAATGCTAGCGATAGCAAACTGATCATTTTTTTCAATATCACCTACGGAATTTGAATATGAGATTCTACCATCTGCAGATTCTATATTAACCACAGCTCCAAATACTCTTTTATTATCCACAGTTTTATTTAGTACAATATTTAATTTTTCCTCCATACTTTTACCCCTCCAAATGATACTAATTATTCCAACACAAAAAATAATTCCTAGGAAACAAATCCCTATTACAAATAAGATTTTTTTTATTTTCTTAGAATATCTACAATCCAATCCGGGTCAGGATAGGGTGTATCTGGATGCAATGCAATTTCCTGTGCAATACCTTGAATGCTGCACCAAAAGGCAACAGACAAAGCCCATGAATTACCTGCCCTTATACTACCCTTCTTTTGTCCTGACTCAATAAGTGGTATTGACATAGAAATATTATTTACTTGGGATACCATATCTTTTACTACCTGTGGAGCATCTTCGTTGTTTTGAGCTTGTTCCATTAATACAAATATTTTTACAACATTAGGTCCTTTTTTTATAAGTTCAAAGGCATTTTTTACAACTGTTACAAAATAATCAAGAGGATTTTCTTGATCATATTCCATCATACTTTTGGTACCACCCAACCCGATACTAACTAACTCTTCATATACTTTTTCCTTAGATTCAAAATAATGAAAAAAAAGACCCATACTCATATTTACTTTTTCTGCAATATCTATAATTTTCGTTCCATTATAACCCTTGTTTATAAATAATTCTAAGCTTGCTGATAATATTGCTGCTCTTCGTTGTTCCTTCTGTTCCTGTCTTTTGTTCAATTTCATTAATTCTCCTTTCATTGATTTGTTTTTCATTGAATTTTTTTCAATATAATTCTAATATTGTAATTTGTCAAGAAAGAAATTATTATAACTCCTATTTACAAAAGCAAATATCTATGTAATAATATGAAAAAAGAAATCTTTAAACTAGGTGCAGAGATACCAGTAAGATTTGTAATATTTTTCAGCATTTTTAGGAAAACTAACTTTAAGCTGTTAATTACAATCTTGCTGTAGGCAAGATTTTTTTTATTGTTTTTTATCTCACCTAAATCGAAAAAATCAAGGAGGTAATACTTATGACAACAAACAAAGTAATAGGTTATTTACCAGATGAAAACCCACCAGTCATTGAACTTATTTTATTTGCACTACAACAAATTGTAGTAATGTTTCCAGCAACTGTTTTGGTTGCTTTGATTACTGGATTTCATGTATCAACAACCATATTTGCTAGTGGACTAGCAACTCTAGCTTTTATTCTGGTTACAGGTAGAAAAATACCCTTATATTATGGCTCAAGCTTCTCATATATAGCAGCCATAGGTTCTATAATGAGTGCTGATGCATTCTCTAGCTATTCTCTTAATGATAAGATTTCAATTGCTCAATTTGGTATTATAATGTCAGGTTTTGTTTCAATAATTGCAGGCTTTATTATAAAGAAAAGTGGAAAGAAATTTATTAATAAAGTACTTCCACCTACTGTAACAGGCAGTATTGCAATAATAATAGGATTATCCTTATCTGCAAACGCCCTGGCTAATGCATCAGCCATTCCTGAAGGTATTGCTGAGGGAAGCAAAGCAGTTGCAGGAAGCTATGCATGGATAATTGCTCTAATCACTTTATTTGCAACCATATTATATTCAGTTTACCTAAAGGGTAAGCTTAGTCAGCTTCCAATTCTGTTTGGACTTTTAACAGGATATATTGCTGCAGTTATTATTGGACTTGCTTCTGGTATACCATTCGTAAGTTTTGATACTGTAACATCAAATAGCATACTAAATCTACCTATATTCACCTTCCCTAAAGCATCCTGGGCAGCAGTAATTGCAATTATGCCAATAGCTATTGCCACAATTCCTGAATCTACTGCTCATATCTATCAACTCGATATATATGTAAATGAGTTGGCTAAAAGGAAGGGTTCAGAAAAGAAATATGATATAGAAAACAAACTAGGTTTAAACCTGATTGGTGATGGAATCGGAGATATGGTATCAGGATTGATTGGCGGTCCTGCAGGAACAAACTATGGTGAAAACATCAGTGCAATGGCAATTTCAAAAAACTTCTCAGTTCCTGTTTTAATAACAGCAGCTATTATAACAATGGTTATATCTTGCTTTACACCTCTAATAAATATAGTTTACTCCATACCAACAGCTGTAATCGGAGGTCTTTCAATATATCTTTTCGGTGTTATAGCAGCACAGGGTATAACAATAATGATGGATAAAAAGGTTGATATGTTCAGTTCTAAGAATCTTGCTGTAATTGCAGTAATATTGATAATTGGTCTAGGTGGCAGCTTTAATTTTAAAGGTGGAATGATTCCTATGTTTGGGACTCAGCTTCCAGCCTTGGCAACAGCAGCAGTAGTAGGAATACTATTAAACCTTATACTTTCAGTTGGAGATAATACTGTTACTGAAATAGAATAATAATTCGATTTTAATAACAAGCTTACAAAAAATAAAAGGTTAGAATAAATCAGAAACATTCTGATATAATTCTAACCTTTTTATTTTTTATTCTTTGGTGTTCACTAATTATAATACGCTTTATTCAAAAGTATAACTTCAAATGCTATCTTAAGATGCCTTTTTATTAATTACACTATTAGTGTTTCTAATTCCTGTAATAACTCTTTTCACTACCTTTGAATCATAATCATCAAGTATTGCTCGTACCTCCTTAGATAATAGGAGCAATGCTATGAGGTTCGGTATAGCCATGATACCCATGAACATGTCAGCTAATTTCCATACGAATGTGGCATCTATCAAAGTGCCTGCAACTAAAGCTGTTATAACTATAGTTTTAAATACGGTTAATGTTCTAGCTTTAGAGTTAAAAACCATTTTTACATTTGATTCAGCAAAGAAATACCATCCAACAATTGTAGTAAGGGAGAAAAATGATAAACATATTGACAGGAACATTCCACCAAATGTGCCGAAGCCTGATGAAAAACCATATTGGGTCATTGTCGTTGCTGCTTCAGTCATTTCTGCAGAAGGTATATTGGGATTATATGATCCTGTTGCAAGGTTTACCATAACTGTTGACACACAAATCAAAAATGTTGATATAAATACTCCTATCATAGCAGTAAACCCTTGTTCTGCTGGGTGTTTTGCATCTGCCACAGCGTGTGAATGTGGAGTTGAGCCCATACCAGCTTCATTTGAAAAAAGTCCTCTTGCCAAACCATATCTAATAGTCTGTTGAATAGTAATACCAAGTGCTCCACCACCAATTGCTTTTGGTGAAAATGCTCCAACAAATATGCTTTTTAAAGCAGGCATAAGGTTTCCAATATTCAATATGATTATTATTAAACTTCCGAGTATATATGCAATAGCCATTATTGGAACTACGGTTTCTGCGAAGGATGCTATTCTTCCCATACCTCCCATTAATATAAGCCCAACAATGATTGCAAGTCCAATTGTAACTCCAATTGCTGGTACACCAAATGCACTACTAACTGATCCAGCTACTGAGTTAGATTGTACCATAATACCAACCACCCCAAGAGCAAATATACATGCAACAGCGAAAAACATTGATAACCATTTAGAATGCAAACCATTTTTTATATAGTAAGCAGGTCCACCTACTAGTTCTCCATTTTTAGTTTCTCTATATTTTTGTGCTAGAACCGCTTCGCTAAAAATTGTAGCCATTCCAAAGAATGCAGATATAAGCATCCAAAATGCGGCACCAGGTCCCCCTGCTGCAATAGCTGTAGCCACCCCTACAATATTACCAGTACCAACTTGTGCTGCCACTGCAGTAGCTAAAGCCTGAACAGGCGACATCTTTCCTTCTTCTACTGGTTCTTTACTTACTAACCCTGCAAGCATTTTTTTTAATGCAGGAAATAATCTGGTGAACTGTGGGAACTTAAGCTTTATAGTCATAAAAATTCCAATCCCTATGAGTGCAATTATTAATACATAATCCCATAGGATAGTATTCACAAAATCAACAATCATATTAATTGTTTCCATTTGTATCCCCCCCTTTTTTGTAATTGTTCAAGTACTTATTGCCTGATATGCTTGAAAATAAATATGAAAAGTTAAGAATCAATTTAAAATGGAGTTCCTACGGTGTGCACACAAGTATTATATAGATTTAATAATTTGATTATATTCTGTAACCTTCAAAAAACTTCAATAAGTTTCAAGACAATATAATTTTCTACTATTTTTTTCTATAATAGTATCTATAACTATTATAAATACATAAATAAAAAGGTTGGATAAGAGTGTATCCTCTTATCCAACCTTTTTATTCCTTACTATTGCAATAAAAAACTATTCCATCAATAAACTTTTTTATATTTACCTTCCCTCTCTTTTTACTCTTTCCTCTAATGCAATCCATCTCTATTTTTATTTGTTCAAAGTTATATAATCCATTGGAGTATTCAATAAATGTTTCATTCATATAATCCTCTGTACCTAAGTTTGCTAAATTTATCATTCCAACTGTTGCTGTTCTTCTAATCCTTTGCTCCATTGTCTTAGTTTGTTCTGTAAATTTGCTGCAAAGTTCCGATACTGTAAGGTCAGCCATGCTTTGTTTTGTATCAATCAAGTACTTTACTAGGTTCAGGATATCTTGACTTCCTGACTCACCAACGATTCCAATCTTGTGCATTATCCTCTTTATTTTTTCAACTTCACAGCTGGCTTTTTCCCCATCCTGATAATCCTTATCCTTTGAAAATAAGCTTTGAATTTGATTTAGTTTTTGATTTACCTTTAGTTTATCCTCTACCTTAAGAATAACACTCTCAACCTCTATTGCATTAATAGGTTTGGAAATGAAGTACTCTATTCCACTTTGATAGGATTTGCCTACCATTTCTTTAGATGATACTTGGGATATCATAATAAACTGTATATCAGTATATAAGGATTTTGCTTCTTTAACTAGACTTATACCATCCTTGCCTGGCATTAGTAAATCTACTAAAACAATGTCCGGCTTTAGGGCTTGAATTTCCTCTAAACCTGTTATTCCATCATTGGCTTGACCCAATAGTTTGCCTAACTCTCTATCTGTTATTATTTTCTCCAGTACTCTAATTATATTGTTGTCATCTTCCACAATGAATATATTCACTTATACCACCTCCAGGGAGTTTCTTGGTATATAAATCCGAAATGTTGTTCCATTACCCTGTTTGGAGCTTACTGTAATTCTTCCCTTTAACTCTCTTTCAACTATA
>JARDZI010000214.1 GCA_029240935.1 Clostridiales bacterium | reverse complement strand
AGGTAATATATTACTTATATAAGTAATATATTACATAAATCAAAAGGAGCTAATTTGAAATGGATATTCTAGATAAACAAAAGTTTATATTTGGTAGCATCTTTCTCCTTGCAAACAAGCTACAAGTACTTGGGGATCAGTATTTTGCAGAAAATGATATGACTGTAAAGCAATGGCTGCTGACGGTTATGATACTTCAATTCCAGGATGGACCTCCAACATTAAGCCAGGTGGCAGAATTAATGGGCAGCTCACGGCAGAATGTAAAACAAATTGCATTAAAGCTAGAGAAAAAAGGGCTTTTGACTATCGAAAAGGATGACCAGGATGCCAGGGTAATCAGACTTAAGATTACGGAGAAAAGCTATTCCTTCTGGGAAAAGAGAGTAGATAAGGATGAACAATATGTAATGGAGCTTTTTAAGGATTTAAGTAAAGAAGAAACAGATGCAATGTATAGCGGAGTAGGAAAATTGTTTGAAAAAATTAAGTGAATGAATGGATAATAAAAAAATTTGGAGGTATTAAAATGAATACATTAGTAATCTATGCTAGTAAGCATGGTACAGCGAAAAAATGTGCATCAGAGGTGTCCCAAAGGTTAACAGGAAAGGTCGATTTGTGCAACATAAAGAGTGGAAAGCTGCCAGAGCTTTCACAGTATGAAAGAGTTATAATAGGAGGCTCAATTTATGTTGGAAAGATACAGAAGGACATAAGTGATTTCTGTCTAAATAATCTTGGCCTTTTAAAACAGAAAAAGCTTGGACTTTACCTGTGCTGCTCGAATAAAAAAGAATTTGACACTGAGCTTAAAAATGCATTTCCACAGGAGCTAATTAGTACTGCTGCAGCGGTGGAGAACTTTGGAGGAGAGTTTAATTTTAAGGAAATGAATTTCCTAGAAAGGGCAGCAATAAAGATGGTATCCAAGGGAATGGCTAAGGAGGACCCATCAATGGCTCAAATGGATATGAAGAAAAGTGTATCTATGCTTTTGCAGGATAACATTGATAGATTTATTGAGCTTATGAATAATGTAATAGAGGCACAGGGTTTGGGTGTTGATGTTGTTTCACAAACTACAGTAACAAGTAAAGTATAGTTAATAGCTATTGAAAATGCTTTGATAAGGTGATTAAGGTGCTAGTCACCTTTTTTATATTTGATGTAGATAACACATTCTGACTATGATATAATTTATATGGTATATAATGGGAAATGGGGTGGTGGGCTTTTGAATAGTGAGAGAATTAAAATGCTTAGGGCATCTGGTATATTTATAGTTTGTATATTGTTATACAATATGTTTAGTATTTATATTGAATACTTTATTGGTACTTTTGTGGTTATGATATTGTTTTTAACAGTTGGATTTCTTTTAGGAATGATAATACTATCAATAATAAAAATTTTTGTAGATAAACAATATAGGTTTTCTATATATATTTTGGCATCCGTTATAGCTCTCTGCCTGATAACTTCCCAGACATTTCGTTTTGTAGGATTGGCTATTGACTTTAATAGTAATAAAAATGAAAGACTCAAGGTGGCGGATATGCTGAAAAGTGGTGCCATAGCGGTAAATCCTATGGAGGAGTATGTACAATTACCCTCTAAGTATGCATATTTATCAAGAAATGATGGAAAAGTAATGGTGTATGAAGCAGAAGGCTCAATTAAGACATGTTTCTTTGCCAGCGGTGGCCTTTATAGAAAGCATGATGTTGTTGTTTATATTTCGAACAATGATGACTTGGCTAACGGAGATTTTGGAGAAAGAATAAGCAATATTAAAAAGCTAGAAAATAATTGGTTCAGCGGGAAAATAGTTAAGTAGATTAGTGCCTGGGAAGCCTCCGATAAATACCTGTTTTATAAAATTGAATAAATTTTATCTGCATGCAACTAGTAGTGGCAGGCTTCCATGCCTGCCACTACTAGTTGCATGCAGATAAAAGGGATAATGTCTAACAACTAAGATTTCACTTGCAGAAGCAGGTCGACCTGCCACTACCTCAGGGTACGCTTTAACCTTCATATGTCCCACAGTGCAGTTGCTTAAAACATTTGATTATTAAACAGGTTGAACTGCGGGAAGGCCATGCCTAGCTTTGTACGGTATGCATATATATCATGCTTGTCATCTAAAACTCCACCAGGGATAGTTAAACATCTCACCTCTACCTCACCTGTAAGAATGTGGGGCCTTATTAAATTATATTCTACATGCTACAACAATACATTACATAAGTCAGTATATAAAATTTTACCGGTATACTCCCATTTTGAAATTTTGTATTTCCATAAATATATAGTAATCATTTTTTAAATAATGAATACAATAATTAGTATAAATAGCTTAAATAATCTACAAAAATAACAAATATATGGTATAATAGTATAACAATTAATAAATAATACATCATATTCCAACTAAGTTTGTGAAGTAAACCTATGTCAAGTATTCATTATAAGGAGGAATATTATGGACGAGTGGGAAGTTATAGTGGAATTTGGAGCTGCTGGAGGAAAAATATTAATATATGGCAAGATGCTTGGAGATAGCAAATGGAAATTCATATTACGAACACAGGAATATTCGTTAAAAGATATTCTTTATGAAGGAGAAAAAGATCTTCTTACTTCAAAAGAGCAATCATCTGGAGACTGGAATCAAGCAATTTATCTAATGAATAAGTACCCATGGAAAAGTATGTGTCCCATAAGGATTCACCCAATGTTTAAAGCATTTTTATGGGATAAGGTGAATTATGACAATAGTTTTGCAGATTGTTCTGTTAAGTGGTATACAAAGTGCTTTATTCCAGAAGAAGAAGAGGAATTTCAATTTATAAAACCCTATGCAATTCACGAATGAGAGGTAAATTATTGAAAATATGAGACGAACATTGAGATATTAGAGCTCATTGTCCGTCTTTTAATTTTTAACAAGAAGGATATATACGAAGTTTGTAGAATTTATTATTATATACATAGACAGTTAAAAACTGTTGAAATAAACCATAATATATAATGCAATAAAAATTTTACATTGTAGTGGAAAGCTTTAGAACCTGCCTAATACCTTCCATAAATAAAAGCAAGCTTACAAAAATACCTGCAATTATATTACAGAATGTAAATTGTTTATTGGAATTTATATATAATAAAATTTATACTAAAGCCTTTTAGGGCGGAAAAGGAGAAATTTATTATGGAACTTAATTCAAGAAATGAGTCTAGAAAATCAAGAGAATCTTCTGTTTCTATTGTTATGTATGTGGTTGCTTCATTAGTGATTATTTTTGGTATTGCAGCATTAGTTAATAGTATATTGTTATTTAATAGTACTGTTGCTCAATATGTAGCCCAGGGATATCCTGTTGAAGTTGTTAGTAAACAACTTCAACAAACTCAATTATTACCAGCAGTATTTCAATTAGCCTTATATTGTGGTGTTGCATTCCTTCTATTTGGTATTGGTATACTCAATAAGAAAATTTCAAATTGCTTAGGTATGTTAGATACTACTGATGTTTGTAATGAAGCTGTTGAAGAAAGCATTATAGAACAAAATTCCACTGATGCAGAAAATATAGAAACACCTGAACAGACAGAGGTTACTGAAGAAATTAATAATGTTGAATAGGATGCAGCATTAGTAATAGGTGCTAGCTGATGCCTATGAAGATAGTCAGTAGGCCAAGTAAAAAGACAAAACTTAATTTAAATGAAATTGTGTTTAAATTGGAACTTGATAAAAAGCATAAAAATTGCAGCCATATGAGCTTATATGGCTGCAATTTTTATGTGTAAATGTATAATTTAAATACATAATGCAGGGTGTAAGTCAGTAAGGCTGTTTCATATTTTGAATCCTAATTTGAAATATTTTACAAATAATGTGTTATATCTTGCAGGAAAAAAATTACATTTGTAGAATCCTATTATAACGGTGTTATAAGGAGGAACTATAATGAAGATGAAACAGGCAGCACTATTTGCTATTATGGGTGAGATACTTTCCATAATAACAGTTGTACTAAACATTTTTGTACCCTATCCTAGTACATTTTTAATAAATAGTTCAATAAGGATTGTTGGAAGTGTTTTGATGGTTATGTTTTTCTATGTTTTTTTAACAAGGCAAAAGGAAAATGCTTCATATAAGATTGCAGGATCTATAGGGTTAGTTGGATGTTTGATTATAATTATTTTAAATGTATTAAGCACAATTTCCCAAGGAATTATTAGTATAGTTAACTTGGATCCTCTAAAGCATATAAGCTTAATAAATATTGCCTCTCTTTTCAGAGGTGTAAACTTTATTGTAAGTTTAATACCAACTGTATTAATGCTTATATGCTTTATGATTATTTTTAAAAGATTAAATAGAAAAAGTCATTTAAAAAAAGCAGCCTTACTAGCGTCGGTAGGGCAGGTCATATTATTTGCAGAGTGGACTATAAATCTTGTTTTGAACCTATTTCACATCAAGGGGACATATGCTAGAGAGGGCATAGGCAGCTTAGTTTTTATCCCTATTGAGAAATTAGTAGTTGGGTTAGCATCACCCATTTTGCTTTCAGCTTTTTTTATAATGCTTTATAGAGAAATGAGTAATAATGAAAATAGGATACAGCTTGATATAAGGATATAAAAAATGCCAGTCATGTACCTGAGAAAAATCATTCTCAGTGAACCTTGACTGGCATCTTTCAATTATCAATTACTATGCCCTTTAATAATGTTATAGACTGCACTAAACATGCCAAATAAAACTCCAGTAATCGGGAATATGATCCAATTAATGTACCATATACCATAAATAAATCCTGTGGCAAGGAATATGCAAACTGCAAGCGGCCATACTATGGCAGCAACTGCACCAATAACCTTATTATCCTCAGTTTTTTCCTTTGTGCAGTCACCAATTTTCAAAAGAATACTATAACTTTCCTTAATGCAACCAAAATATATAAAAATGAAAACGGCAACAGCCACAATCGAAAGTAATACAACTAATCCAATGGCAGAGCCAATATCATCAAAAGCAGATCCTACAAAAAGAGCTATAGGTGATAGTATGCATAGACATACGCCAACTATTACAGATTGCATATGTGTTGATGCAAAAGCATTATTTTTTTCCTCAACAATCCTCTTTGCACTAGAGTTCAAATCAATGGGATGAGAAAGATACTCATATTTTTCCATTTTCATACCAGTGTAAATAAATAAAGCTACAGCTGGTACAACAAGAGTCAATAGTGCAATAAGCCCTAGCATATCCTTAAAATCTTCAGGAAGACCTCGTCCGATAATTCCTTCATCTGCCAGTGTGCTTAATAGAATTAGCATAGCACCTCCTATAATGCATAGGACAACACCAATACCAATATATAATCCTGATTCCTTTTTACCTGCCATAAAGCTTTCTGCGACCTCTAGTGTAACAGTAGGCAGCATAGTCCCTTCATCCTCATTCTTAATTCCAAGTTCATCAATCAACTCATCAATGTTGCCAAATTCTGAAATTACAATACCAATTGCTTCATTTTCTGATTTTTCATTTTTCTTAAGCTCATTATATTTTTCTTCCATGTTTGATAATATGTCATTCTTCAATTTTAACATTTGACTTGTTTTTGGCAGATTTGCAAACATATTATCCAAATAATTTTTAATAGTTTCCATTCTAATCATCACTCTCCCTAATAAATTTATTAATGACTTCCTTAGTTAAGTTCCATTCTTCACATTTTGACCTATAGTAAGCAAGTCCTGATGGGGTAATTTTATAATAGGTACGTCTTTTCCCATAGGTTTCATCCTTATAGAAGGATTCGATATAACCATTTTTCTCAAGACGATTGAATGCTGAATAGAGTGTTGTTTCCTTCATAATGTACTTCTCCTCTGATAAATTCCTAATATTTTTTGATATTGCATATCCATAGGATTCATCATCTAGAAGCATGTAAAGAATAATAGTATCATTATACCCACGAATCACATCACTGCTTATCATATGTTGCCCTCCTTACTTATTACTGCATCTGTCGTACTTTATCTGTCGTAGTAATTTCAATATAACACAATTACTACGGCAGGTAAAGTAGTTTTGAAAAATATTTTTCCGTAGGTGTAATAAATTCACATTTGTGGGGTAATGTGTCGTAGGACCATCGGTGCCAGCCATATGAGATTATGAGATTTCATGAAATCTCATAATCTCATATGGCTGGCACCG
>JARDZI010000213.1 GCA_029240935.1 Clostridiales bacterium | reverse complement strand
CTTCAATTAGAACATGTCCTCCAGTTAAAAGGCATGTCATAACTTTTTCAATTGCACTGCGCTTTCCTACTATAACCTTCTCTATGTTATTTATAATCTTTTCTATTATCTCATGGTTTTCCATTCTACCACCCCTTTCGAATAATTTTAACATATAATACATATTCATACAATAAAATAAATAAAATTAGAGCCTGTAAATACAAGCTCTAATCAGAAAAAAATGATTTATCAAGTGTTGTTTGAGTTATCTGTTCCCGGAAAAATGCCATCCTGGGGTATTTCTTCACTACCTTCTGTATCAGTTGGTTCCGTGCTTGGATCTGTGTTTGTTACTGGAACTTCTGCCCCTGATACTGGCTTAGTTCCAACTCTTATTCTTCCCTTTACAGGTTTGTAAAAGTCCTCAGAAATCATTTCATTACTTATCAGCTTACCATCCTGAAATACTTTCTTATAGGTTTTTGATTTTATACCTGTGATTGGTTTTTCTTCAGTTATCTTTGTTCCATCCCCTAGAGTGTTGTCATAGATGTATTCAACATCTAGTTTAATTCTTTCTAAAACCTCACTTGTTATCTGAACAAGTTGACCAGGGTGTTCATTAGCACCATACAAGCTTACGGTTAAAGTTGATTTACCAATACCTATATATAAATATATAGGGTATTTATTGGTATTTCTAAATTTAAAATCTATAAAATTCCCAGAAATTGTTGCGTCTCTTCCAACCCCTACATAGGAAACTGCAAGTCCATGCTGTCTTCTCTCTACAATTTCTAGATCAGAAAGAAGTGCTGCATTGTATATTGTAGAAGTTACCTGACATATTCCACCTGCAAGTCCTGGAACAACAGTCCCATTAATAATTACAGGAGCTTCCTTGTATCCCTTTGATACAACCCTTGGGCCTAATGCCTTATTCATTGAAAAAACGTCCCCTGGAAGAATTAAGGCACCATTAGCTTGTTTTGAAGCAATTTTTATATTTTCTGTCCTATTTATATCACTTGGCTTAAAGGCAGTAGTAAAGCTGGAAATTTTGGTGTTGATTTTTGAGAGCATGTCTCCCTTAACCTTAGCCTCTATTTTCTCAGTAGGCACAGTAATATTAACTACTGTTGATTCAGGTTTAACTGCTTCTTCAATCAATTGCCCTAGTTTTTCCTCATTTACCTTTACACCCACTTCATCGGGAGTGACCTTAAAGTTCTTTCCATCAAAGAATATCTTTGCATCCTTTGGAGCCTTATACACCTTTTGATTAACATCCTTAATAACCTTGCTTACAATACTTGTGTCAAACTTAAAATCTAAATCAATATTCCCAGGTTCCTTTTTTAAAAGTAGTCGGTTTTTAGTCTTAGTAATAAAGTTACCTGTCTTACCATACTCAAAGGCTTTATTTACCGCAGTATCAATATCATAGCGAGCATTTAGCTCCTCATATTTAAGTGTGTACTTATAATCTTCAGCATTCAAATTAATTGTTCTGTTACTTATTGGTTTATTCAATTTTTCTTCAAGAATTTTGTGAGCTTCCTCCTTGGACATTCCACCAAGGTTTATATCATTAACATATACTCCATTAAAAATACTTTTTTCAGCTGTAGAAGTGTTGTAAATAATTACTCCAGCTGATGCTAATAAAGCAATAACTACAAACATTGTTATAAAAAGGAGCACCTTAACGCCTTTTCCCATTAGCTCCACCCCCATTACATTATATATAATATTATACATTATTTGTAACTTTTATCCACAAAAAATGCTAAAACATAATTAAAAATATTTAAAGCTGTTTTGATTATTTAAACACATTTTCACATAAAATGCAATATAACAGCTAATACCAATAAATGTTTTAGCATTAATCAAGTTTTTATTTAACTTTTTCTAGGGCTATGTTAAAGGTTTTGCAGTATTCCTTCAAAGAGCAGATATCACATTTAGGCTTTCTAGCAATACAAACCTTTCTACCATGCCAAATAAGCCAATGATGAGCCCTTGACCAATATTTTCGTGGTATGTTTTTCATCAGATGCTCTTCTGTTTTTTCTACATCCTTTGCATCTGCAAGACCTAACCTGTTTGATACTCTAAATACATGCGTATCTACAGCTATTGCGTCCTTTCCAAAAGCATTGGACAGTACTACATTTGCTGTTTTCCTTCCTACTCCAGGAAGCTTAGTTAATTCCTCTAAAGTGTCTGGTACTTTTCCATTATATTCACTTATTATTTTTCTACTTGTGTTAATAATATTCTTTGCCTTTGTCTTATAGAAACCACAGGTCCTAATGTAACTCTCCAGTTCTTCCTGTGATAATACAGCAAAGTCCTCAGGTTTATTATAAACCTTGAATAGAACTTCAGTTGCTTTATTAACTGTTACATCAGTTGTTTGAGCTGAGAGCATGGTAGCTATTAAAAGTTCAAATGGTGTTCCATAATCTAATGCACACCCCATGTCTCCATAGCTCTTTTCCAACTCTGCAAGAATATTCATTGTGCTATTCATTGGATTTACCTATTCTACCTAAAAGTAAAATAACTATATAGAATACTAGTATTACTCCAAAAATCCCCGCCATAGACTTCCACATAACATCCAAGGATTGAAAAAACACGCTAACTGCTTCCTTTGAAAAGGGAATATTCCTTATCACTTTTTCTGTATCTGAAATCATCATTATTGAAAGCATATTATCCCTCCTTAACTTAAAAGTGCAAGTATTAATCCACCTGCTATAACAGAGCCTATTTGTCCTGCAACATTAGCGCTAACAGCATGCATTAACAGGAAATTTGATGGATCTTCGCTTTGTCCCATTTTATGTATAACCCTTGCTGACATTGGAAATGCAGAAATACCTGCTGCACCAACCATTGGATTTATCTTCTTTTTGAGGAACAGGTTAAGGAATTTAGCAAACATAACTCCTCCAGCTGTATCAAATATAAATGCTACAAGTCCCATTGCAATGATTATAAGAGTATCTACATTTAAGAATCCTTCTGCAGTCATGGTTGAACCAATAACTATACCTAATAATAATGTAACTAGGTTAGCCAACTCATTTTGAGCTGCATTTGAAAGCTTGTTCAAAACTCCGCATTCTCTAATTAAGTTACCAAACATCAAGAATCCTATTAACTCTACTGATGTCGGTGCAACAATACCTGCAACTATTGTTACAATTATAGGGAATAATATTTTTGCTTTTTTAGAAACTCCCTGGGGTTTGTATTCCATTTTAATTCGTCTTTCGTTTTTGGTTGTAAGTGCTCTTATTACTGGTGGCTGAATAATTGGCACCAAAGACATATAGGAATAGGCTGCCACAGAAATTGGTGCAATCAAATTCTTTGCAAATCTTGAAGCAACATATATGGATGTTGGACCATCAGCTGCACCTATTATTCCAATTGAAGCTGCTTCCCTTATGCTATATCCAAATAGTGCTGCAATAGCTATAGTAAAAAATATACCGAACTGTGCTGCTCCTCCAAATAGGAGCATTACAGGATTTTGGAGCAGTGGTGAGAAATCAATCATTGCTCCTACTGCAATAAATATCAGTAATGGAAATAGCTCTGTCATAATTCCTGCTTTAAATAATATAT
Source organism: Clostridiales bacterium (assembly GCA_029240935.1). Taxonomy (GTDB): domain Bacteria; phylum Bacillota; class Clostridia; order Clostridiales; family Caloramatoraceae; genus JARDZI01. Next base: position 5,069 of record JARDZI010000213.1, on the reverse strand, counting down.
GTAAAGCACTTTCTGGTGGTACTCCACCTCCTGAGGTCATTATTGGGAGTGAAGGAATGTTTACAAGTATTGCTCCAAAGCCTATTGGTAAAAGTAATGTAGGCTCATATTCCTTTTTAATTGCAAGATAAATTAATGCAGCCCCAATTATTAGCATTATGATTTTTTTAACTCCTAATAGTGTTATAAAAGCCACTTTATCCCCTCTTTTCATTTGAAATTCCATACTCTTTATATGATATGGTTTTATGCTATATGTATATCAATTTACGATAAAAAACTATAGTCCATATGTAGTGGCAGACTTCCATGTCTGCCTGTAACTAGGCATCTATGCTGGCATGGAAGCCTGCCACTACTATAATCAGTCTATACAATTTTTGATTTGAAAAACATAGGTAGGATACACCTACCTATAAAAGCACCTTATAAAACGTTCAATTTTTTTGCAACTTTCTCATAAATATGAACTGCTTCATCAAGCATATCCTTTGTATGAGCTGCAGTTACAATATTTCTAACTCTTGCAGTTCCTCTTGGTACAGTTGGGAATGCAATTCCTGAAACGAATAACCCTTCTTTATAAAGTTCATCACTGAACTGCATTGCCTTGGCCTCATTTCCAATTATTACAGGCGTTATTGGAGTTTCACTTCTTCCAATATCAAAGCCTGCTTCCTTCATTCTTGATTTAAAGTATCTAGTATTATCCCATAGTTTATCAACTAGTTCAGTGCTTTCTGACAATATTTCAACAGCCTTTATACATGCACCTGCTGCTCCTGGAGTTATAGCTGTTGAAAATAGGAATGGTCTTCCTCTCAACTTTAACCAGTCTATTAATTCCTTAGTTCCAGCAACATATCCTCCTATTACACCAATACCCTTTGATAAAGTTCCAATTTGACAGTCTACCCTTCCATATAAGTCAAAGTGGGAAACTGTACCACGTCCACCTTTACCTAATACCCCCGATGCGTGTGCATCATCTATGTAAGTAAATGCTTCATATTCATCCGCAATCTTAACAATTTCAGGAAGGTTTACTATGTCTCCATCCATTGAGAAAACTCCATCAAATATAATCATAAGCTTTTTGTATAATCCGCTATCCCTAGCTTCCTTTATAACTCTTCTCAAATCATCCATGTTATTATGCTTGTATCTTAGTACCTTTGCTCCAGATAATCTGCATCCGTCAATGATGCTTGCATGGTTAAGTTCATCTGAGAGTATTGCGTCCTCTTTAGTCATTAGAGCACCAACTGTTCCCATATTGCAGTTAAATCCAGACTGAAATACAATAACTGCTTCAGCCTTTTTAAAGGTTGCAAGCTTTTGCTCTAGCTCCTCATGGATATCAAGTGTTCCAACTATTGTTCTTACAGCACCTGCACCTGCACCATATTTCTCAGTTGCCTTAATAGCTGCTTCAACAAGCCTTGGATCGTTGGCAAGTCCTAGATAATTGTTTGATGAAAGGTTTATTACTTCCCTACCGTTTACAATTGCCCTTGGTCCTGTTGGTCCTGTAACAACTGGAAGCTTTCTGTAAAGTCCCTTTTCCTTTAGTTCATTAAGATTTTTGCTTAAAAATTCATGTAATGCATTATAACTCATAAAAACACCTCCAAAATACTATTATAAATTTACTTTCTCTACATAATCAAATATGCCTTTATAGTATGCTTATATAATAAGGTTAAACAGAGAAAGTCAATGTTCTGTATATTCTCATATACCTTTGTTGTCAAGAATATATCAGACATTAACTACTTTACACCATATAGGTTATTTTTTCAATATTTTATATATTCTATTCAATACAAAATTCAATAAACCATAGTATACCTGTCAATGTGAGCATCGATTAACACAATGAAATACATTTATTATCAAGTATTTATATATATATTATAACATTTCGATTTGTACTTTTACTATCTCCACTCTAAAATCTCCTTCAAGAAGGTTAATAATTAAATTAAAGGTTGTGTCCACAAATTTCGAATCATTTGATACACATGCAATTCCTATTTCTGCAATCTGCCACTTATCATTTAATGAAATTTCTGCCACAGACACGTTAAAATTCGTTTTTATTTTATTTATTACATTTTTAAGAATATGCCTCTTTTCCTTTAAGGATTCTGGCGAAAACAATCTTAAGGTTATTCTAGCACTTCCAATTATCATCTAGGTTCTCCTTATATGCATTATTTTAGATGTTCTTTTACATAATATTTTTCAATGAGGCTTTTAATACTGAAATTTTCTAATTTCATAGTATATATTATACCCTAATTAAGAAAAATAGATTTGAAGTATAAATATGGAGGGATTGTAATGCATAAAAAAGTAGCTATTGAAAAAAATTTGAGCAATGTAAAACAATATTTTGAAGAACAGGGGTTTCAAGTGGACACAATCCATGACACAGAGCTTGATACTATTGGTACAGTAAGTCAATATGATGCAATAATTATTTCAGGTGGAAACAATAACTTTCTTGGAATTGAAGACACAAACACCAAGGCACCTATAGTAAGCGCAGAGGGTAAAACTCCTCGACAAGTGACAAGTTAGAGGGGGCAAATACATTTGCCCCCTCTAACTTGTCACTTGTCACGTGCCTGGCACTTTCAAATTACCACATCAGGATAAATATAAATAACCTTATCATGTTTATGACTCACAATCTTCCCAGGTATTCCAGCAACAGTTGAATTGGCTGGGACATTTATAAGAACAACTGAGTTTGCACCTACTTTGGCATTTTCTCCTACAACTATTGGTCCAAGCAACTTTGCTCCTGCACCTATAATGGCATTGTCCTTAACAGTAGGATGCCTTTTTACTGCTTCATTACTAATTCCACCTAATGTAACTCCGTGATAGATAGTTACATTATCCCCAACCTCTGCTGTTTCACCAATAACAACACCCATTCCATGGTCAATAAACAATTTCTTACCTATTTTAGCACCTGGATGAATCTCTATACCAGTAAGACCTCTGGATATCTGGGATATTATTCTTGCAATTAAATATCTCTTATGCTTATAAAGCCAATGTGTAAGCTTGTGTGTAATAACTGCATAAAGACCTGGGTAACAAATGATTACCTCCATAGAACTTTTGGGAGCTGGGTCCTTACTTCTAATATTTTTTACTTCATCTCTTATCCATTTAAACATTTTAATCACTCCATATTAAACAAATCTGTTGAAAGATATCTTTCCCCTGTATCTGGGGCAATTACAACTATTCTTTTTCCTTTTCCAATTTCTCCAGCTTTTTTTATTGCTGCAAATACTGCGGCTCCTGATGAAATTCCCACAAGAATTCCTTCAAGCTTTCCAAGCTTTCTTCCTGTTTCCATAGCTTCTTCATTTGATACTTTAATAACCTCATCTACTAAGCTCATATCCATTATTTCTGGAATGAACCCTGCACCAATACCCTGTATTTTGTGAGATCCTGGTTTCCCTCCTGATAATACTGGTGAATCTTCTGGTTCTACAGCTACAATTTTTATTGATGGAAGACTTTCCTTTAGTATTCTTCCAACTCCTGTAATAGTTCCACCAGTTCCAACACCAGCGATAAACATATCTATATTACCTTCAGTTTGGGATATTATTTCCTTTGCAGTTGTCCTCATATGAATAGCTGGGTTTGCAATATTATTAAATTGTTGTGGCATGAAATATCCATTTTCAGTACTTAACCTTCCAGCCATTTCAATTGCACCACCCATTCCCTTTGGGCCTTCAGTGAGTATTATCTCTGCTCCATATGCCTTCATTAGCTTTCTTCTTTCGATACTCATTGTCTCAGGCATTACAAGAATAACTCTATATCCCTTTGCTGCTCCTACCATTGCAAGACCTATTCCTGTATTTCCACTGGTAGGTTCAATTATCGTCTTTCCCTTAACTAATGACCCTTCTTTTTCTGCAGCCTCAATCATTGCTAATGCAATTCTATCCTTAACACTTCCAGCAGGATTAAAACACTCGAGTTTTACAAGTACCTCTGCCATATCTTCATTTGATATTCTATTTAACTTTACTAATGGTGTTTTTCCTATTGTTTCCAAAATATTTTTATATATCATATTTTTTCCTCCTTAAATTATTAAAATCCTATAATTGTTAAATAAAAAAACCCCTACCTCTGTAATACATCAGAGGCAGAAGTTATATTCCGCGGTTCCACTCTGTTTAGACATTACTGTCCAACTCAGTTCCAGCACAAGGATGCTGTATCTCTATAACGGGAGAACCCGTAACCGCCTACTGTTATTCGGCTTAACACTCACAGGGGCACTTCAACTATACTTTATCATAAAACTCTCTCAGCCTAGGAGTTTCTCTCTGTATGAATTATATAGATTACTTTTCCTGATCATTATGTTTAATCCTTACTATTCTACTCTGATTTCATTATATTACTTCATCATAATAAAGTCAACACATTTTTCAATTGCAAAACTTATGTTTTCCAATAACCTTTATCACTGGCCTTGACCAGATCCACTTATTAGTTGCTGTTGCAGGGTTATAATAATAAACTGCTCCACCTGATGGATCCCATCCATTCAATGCATCATTTGCAGCCCTTGTAGGTGATTCTTCAAGTGCTGCATGAATCTGTCCATCTGAAACGGCGGTAAATGCTCCTGTCTGATACACTACCCCAGCAATTGTATTTGGAAACCTTGGGTCCCTAACTCTATTCATAATTACAGCCCCAACTGCTACCTGCCCTATATATGGCTCACCTCTTGATTCTCCGTTAATTGCTCTTGACATCAAGCCTGTATTTTGACTTCCAGTTGCTGTTTTTGCACTTGTAGCTCCCGCTCCTGGTCTTATTCCAATAGCAGCAAGTGTTCTAGTACCTGCAACTCCATCTGCCTTAAGTCCATGGGTCCTTTGAAAGTATTTAACAGCCTGAGTTGTTTGATAACCATAAATTCCATCTACATTACCCTTATAATATCCCCAGCTTTTCAATCTTGTTTGAATCTGTCTTACAGTTGTTCCCCTTGAACCATATTTATA
>JARDZI010000212.1 GCA_029240935.1 Clostridiales bacterium | reverse complement strand
GCAAGGACAAGGCAGCTATTTTTGATGCACATTTGATGATGCTTGATGACCCTGAATTAATAGGGGCAGTTATAGGACAAATCGAAAATGATAAGGTAAATGCTGAATATGCATTAAAGTCTACTGTTGATATGTTTATAGGAATTTTTGAGCAGATGGACAATGAATATATGAGGGAAAGAGCAGCTGATATAAAGGATATAGGAGGAAGAATATCAAATATACTACTTGGAATAAGTGACATAAGCCTTGGTGAGATAAGTGAGAAATGTATAGTGGTTGCTAAGGATTTGACTCCTTCTGATACAGCACAAATGGATAGGAACATGGTACTGGGATTTGTTACAGATGTAGGTGGTAGAACATCACACTCCGCTATAATGGCCCGAACACTTGAAATACCAGCTGTTGTTGGAACTCAGAATGGAACTATCAATATTAAAAATGGCGATTTTGTAATTCTAGATGGAGACAATGGAGTTGTAATTATTAATCCTGAGGGTAAAATTATTGATGAGTATAATAAAAAAATTGATGAAATAATTAAGCATAAAAATGAACTTGTTATATATAAGGATGCAGAGTCAATAACACTTGATGGAAGATTAGTTGAGCTTGCAGCAAACATTGGAAGTCCAAAGGATATAGCAGCTGTTCTTAAAAATGGAGCAGAGGGTATAGGACTTTTTAGAACAGAATTTCTTTATATGGACAGAGATACAATGCCAACAGAGGAGGAACAGTTTCAGTCCTATAAGGAAGTTCTTGAAGGGATGAAGAACAAGCCTGTAATAATAAGAACTCTTGACATAGGAGGGGATAAGAAGCTATCATATCTTCCTATTGGAGAAGAGATGAATCCTTTTTTAGGCTACAGGGCTATCAGAATATGTCTTGATAGGATAGACATATTTAAAATTCAATTAAGAGCTCTTTATAGAGCATCCATATATGGAAAACTTAAAATAATGTTTCCTATGATCTCAGGTCTTCAGGAAATACTTTCTGCAAAGGAGATCATTGAAGAGGTTAAGCAGGAACTTAGAAATGAAGGTATAGCATATAGTGATGAGGTTCAAGTGGGCATAATGATAGAAATACCTTCAGCAGCAGTTACCTCAGATATACTTGCAAAACATGTTGATTTCTTTAGTATAGGCACAAATGATTTAGTGCAATATTCACTTGCAGTTGATAGAATGAATGAAAAAATTTCTCACATGTATGACCCATATAATCCTGCTGTGTTAAGGCTTATTAAGATGGTAATAGATAATGGACACAAAGAGGGAATAATGGTTGGAATGTGTGGAGAAATGGCTGGAGACCAGGGAGCTATATCAGTACTTCTTGGACTGGGGCTTGATGAATTCAGCATGAGTGCAGCATCTGTACTTAATGCAAGGAAGCTTGTTAGAGGACTTAATTATGAAAAAGCCCAGGAAATTGGAGATAAAGTGCTTAACTTAAGCACCTCTGTAGAAATTAAAGAATATATAAATAAAATGTTGTAGAAAACTCCCAACCTGACTATGTAGGGGCGAACAGTGTTCGCCCGAAGGTACTTACAAATAAAGCTACCCTCTGATTAATGATGCGCAATATCGGGCGAACAATGTTCGCCCCTACAATTGAAGTGGGAAAAGTATTTCTAGAGATAAGTTATAAAAAACCATGGAAAGGCCTTAAATTATTAGCGCTAACATTCTAATAATTTAGGGCCTTTCTATGAAGTATAAAACCCCCAGTTTTTATTCCTGTTCATATTCCTCAATATGAAATTCCTTACTATCCTTATCTGTATACCAAATGGTTTTAGCTTTAGCTAGTAAATCCTTCTTGTTTTCCTGTTCTCCAACATACTTGTGCCATGGTCCCCCTAGCTTCAGTACGTTTAACATATAGGTTGAGGCATATATGGCTTCCTCATTAAGGTCTAGTATTCTGGCATATAATCTTGTATTATCAGCCAGCACGTATCTATTGTTATTGCTTTCATGTGTAATAGACAGCTTCAAAGGATTACTGCATAAGTTCCAAATCTTATACATACTTTTTCTTGGATTATACTTCTTTACCATATTATCACCCTCTATATCTATAATACTTAAAGGGATTTAACATGGTGCATGTACTACGAATTTTGAGATAAAAGACTTGATTAAAAGAGTGGTCATTACTTTTGAATAGTAATGACCACTCTTTTATATGGATTCCGTTTCAATTAAAATTCTTTTCAATACCTGTGAAAATTTATCGGACTCTTCAAAAACAGGAAAGTGGGCTGAATGTTCAAACCAAATAAATTCCTTATGAGGTGCTTTTAAAGTCTCATAATATTTATATGATAGTTCAAAGGGAGTATTGTAGTCATGAAGTCCTATGCAAAAGTAAGCAGGAATTTTTATTTCAGGGACCTCTTTAGAAAGATCAAAAGACATTAATGCTGACCACATATACTTCGTAGAAAACTTATTTCCTTTAAAAAATTTAAGGCTGTCAAAAAGAGAATATTCTTGAGAAGATAAAAGGTACATGGCTATTTCCCTAAAGAGTTTTTTTTCATATACTGCTCCTTTGAACTTACCAAGCCATTTTCTTTGGACCATTAAATCCTTAATTTCATTTTTATATGGGGGCTCACCTATTCTTTCAAGTGCCTTAATAGCTCTTTTGTTATTTGCTCCTTTAGCCTCATTAAGTACATATTGGTATGATATTCTTTCATTGTCATTCATATTAACAACTTGTCCAATCCCTATATATGCACAAAACTTCTCTGGGTAACGATATACAAGCATACTTCCTAGTACACTTCCCCATGAATGACCAGCTAAATAAATTTTTGACCTTCCAAAACGGCTACATAAATAATCCACTAATTCAATTGCATCAGATATGAAATGTTCTAATGTCATGGTATCCTTTGGTACATTTTTAGAATATGACTTTCCAGCACCTCTTTGATCCCAGTTCACAACAATAAAATCATCCTCAAGGCTATTTTGATATCTTGGTGCAAATCCTATTTGAGCACTTCCAGGTCCTCCGTGTAAAAACAAAAGTATAGGATTATTTTTGTTTTTTCCTCTAATTAATATATATTGATTAAGATTACCTAGCATAATTTTTTCTAGTAAGGTTATACTCTCAGGAACAATTGTTCCATTAGGATTTTTTATTTGTTTTGTTCTTGTACCCATTAATCCCATAGCCATATCATCAACTCCTAATTATAATTTATAACAGCTTCTTAGTATAGTAATACTATACCATATTACCATATAAATACCAGATGAATTTAACTAATAGGAACAAAAAGGAATAGTGTAATCATTAAAATATCTATGTTTGAATATATATATTAGAAGTAGAGAAAAATAAAGGAACCGAGGTTGTCAGAAAAAGGTTTTTTATTGAATTTGAAACAACCTCAGTTTTTGGAGCTATATAAAATAATCCAAATTTAATCCTGCAATATCTCTTTAGCACCATTTTGCTCAGCAATTTCTCTTACCTTGTCACATTCATGCTTTGGTAACTCTACAGCAACTATTATGCCCTCGTCACTTTCTAATCCCTTTATACCATCAGCAAATGTTCCCAATTCACTTAGACCTTCCCGTTCACTCTTGATGAAAATCATTTCTTTTGCAGCATCCTTAATATTTGTAAACTCCTGCTCTTTATTAAAATCACTAATTATCATATCTTTTCTGTCAAAACCAACATTCCTTAAGCTGTCAACAAATCCACCAACCTGCCTTTGATCTGGAAATACAGCTACTATTCGCAAATTATCACCTCCTTAATTTAGTATAACCGAGAAGTTGAATAGATAAACAAACTAACACATTGATGTAACAAAATCCATGTAAATATCATAGCTTGAATTAAGTTTTGCTTTGGAGGAATAGGTTTGAGATTCATAGTTTTTGGAGATTCAAAGGGAAAGAAAAATGGAATAAATGAAAAGGTTTTGAATGAGATTTTAAAGCAAATAAAAAAGTTGAACCCTTTTCCAGATTATATTATACATTTAGGAGACATGACAGCTGGAAGTGATAACATGAATAAGCTTAAGGACATGCTTGATGGTTTTATAAATAGTTTTACTAACATGAATATAAAGAATACTATTATGCCTGTGTTTGGTAATCATGAGGAAGGAGAAAATCCAAAGAATAATTCTGGAGAAATAGTATTTGGTGAAACCTTTAAAGAATATTTACCAGATGGAGAAGTAGAGGGTTACAATAGGACCGTATATTTTAAAGACGTGGACAATATTAGAATTATTGTATTAAACTCCTGTCATTTTTGTGAAGAAAACAGAATATCAGGTAAGCAGCTTAAATGGTTTAATAATGCTTTGGAAGCTATGAAGGATTTTAAAATTGTATTTGTCCATATTCCACCCTATCCAACAGGAGCACATTTGGGTACTAGCATGGATTTATATACTGAAAAGAGGGATGAATTTTGGAGTATTATAGATCAAAAAAATGTTGATATTGTATTTTCTGGACATGAACATAATTACTCTAGAAGAATAATTAATGAAAGCTTAAGCACAGAAAAATACAAATTTAGTAATAATATATATCAAATTATTTCAGGTGGTGGTGGGGAAAAGCTTAGGGATAAATATAAGAGTAAGATTGGAGTAGTTGTGGCACCTATTCCAAAAAACCATTATATTGTGATTGATATATTAAATAAACGACTAGTGTTAAAGGCTTATGATATAAAAGGTAATATAATAGATGAATTTGAAATAAACAAATAGAAGATGATAATAGTCTATTAGTATGAAATACACCACATTCAGTCTAACCGTAGGGGCCAACAGTGTTCACCCGATTTGGGCATAATCAATTAAAGGCTGATCTGGATTGTTGGTACGTCACGGGCGAACACTGTTCGCCCCTACAAGTTTTATTATTTTTTGTGCTGGTGTATCAGCATGGTGGTTAATATGATAAAATAAATTTATTAGATTTTTCATTAATAGTTAGCAGGTGATTTTTATGATGCATTCTATTCAAATTATAAAGAAAAACGAACAAAATACCAGCACCTGGTCAGGCGGTACAACAACAGAATTAGCTATTTATCCGGTAGGTGCTTCCTATAGTGATAGAAATTTTGCATGGAGATTAAGCTCTGCAAATGTAGAGTTAGAGGAGTCTACATTTACTTCTCTTCCTGGCATATGGAGATACATCATGGTGATAGATGGAGAAATGGTATTAGAGCATGAGGAGCATCACAAAGTATATTTAAAACCCTATGAGCAGGACAGCTTTAATGGAGGATGGGTAACAAAGAGTAAGGGTAAGGTAACAGATTTTAATCTTATGCTTGCAGATGGATATAATGGAAGAATTGAAGCAATACAAGTAAGTGAAGAATTAAATATAAAAGAAATATATCCTAATCAAATTAATAGCTTTGTACAAGCAATTTACTGCACTGAAGGAGAAATTCAAATAGAAGTTCACAATGAACGAAATACAAATATATATAAAGGCGACTTGGTAATAATAAGGCATGAAGTAAATACTGAATATTCGGGTATAAAAATTGTTAACAAAAGTAGTAAGGTGTCAAGATTAATAAAAGCAGTTATATATAAATAAAGGATGCTAATAATATGCATCCTTATTTATATACATTTATGTTATTTTACTGGATTGATGTGGAAAAACAATAAATTCCTAATTATTAATAGTTTGGGTTGTATTACTCATTACTTTTGATTCTTTCATACACAGTGTAAAAGGCACCTCAATTGCTGTCATTCCAACAATAATAAGCATTGGCCAAATTATGGAACCTGAAGTGCCAGCCAGGGCTTCAAAAACATAAACGAAAAGGGCACCAGATATTTGGCCCATAAGGAGTACCAAACCAAGTGAAGTTCCTTCTTGAATAGGATAAGCTACTTCTGAACCATATTGGAATAAAATCGGAGCCACACCCATTATTGCAAATCCAGCTGTACCAGCTATTATAGATACTAAAATGAAGCTATTAACAAATGTTAATCCTAGATAAAGTGGTATAAGCAGTAAAATTATAATAACAAACATGGGAACTCTTACACGAATTTTATCAGAAATTATTGGCAGAACTACTGCCCCAATAATGCCTGCAACTACAAAAACCGCACCAACAATACCTGCTTGAATTGAGGTTATACCTCTTGGAAGAAGTATTGATTCTATGAGGGTTAGTATAGTATTAAATATCCCCATTGAAATAAAGGAGATT
>JARDZI010000011.1 GCA_029240935.1 Clostridiales bacterium | reverse complement strand
TAATTCATAATTTTCACCTTTCAATCTTTTTCACTTGCTAATAAATCAATTAATCATTTATCAAAATTCTACTTTACTTTGAAAGCATTACAGCTAACGTTTCGCACTCAAGACATTCCTGAACCGGACCCATAAGGAATACCTCCTGGCTGCGCTTGCGCCGGTGAAGGAATGTACTTTGGCTTCTTCGAAGGCTTTACTCCTTTCAGCCAAAGCGAACTTGAGTGCATTGTTAGTGGAAGTCCCGTTATCCTCAAACCCTAAATCTCCACTTATCAAAATATTTTGATAAACAATATAAGAAAATTCCGAACTAAATATATATTAGCATTATGCACATATTTCCACCTTAATATTTGATTGATAGTCCTAAGAATGTTTGAAAAATAATTTTTCTTTAACAAGCTTAAAACAATAATTGAATTCCTGTATTTTAAATATATATGAGGATGATGCATAAATAAATATTCCTGCAGATATTGAAGTAAGTACAGCAATTAACTGGTTTGCCTTAGATGTCATTCCTAATAGCATTTCAATCCTTGTAAATGTTATAAAAACTAAAATTCCCATTATTACAGATGCGAACAAGCTCTTAATAAATGTTACAGATAATTCCCTAATTCCTATATGCGTTATTCTTTTGTTTAAAGCTTTTATGAGCAATATCATTTCCAAAGTTGATGTTATAGAAGAGGATAGAGCTATTCCTGCAATGGCAAAATTACTAAACTTAAGAAACAGTATGTTAAGGGTGATATTTAAAAAGGTAACAAAAGCACCAATTTTTAATGGTGTTTTTGTATCATGAAGAGAATAGAAACCCCTTATTAATGTTGGAACGCAAGCCTGAGCAACAATTCCTGGAGTGTAATATGCCAACGCTATGGCGGAATATCTAACATTTTCCTCAGTGAATTTACCACTTTTAAATAAAAAACGAATAATTGGCTCATTTAAAACTACTAACCCAACAGCACAAGGTATAGTGATAAACATAAGCATTTTGATTCCAGATAATAAAGTTTTACGATATCCATCGTAATTCTTTGCAGAGGCATGAGAATTAAGCGATGGATATATAGTAGTAGAAACACTTGCTCCAAAGATTCCAAGCGGAAGCATCATTATCCTCTGAGCTATGTCTAATGCAGAAGCACTTCCCTGCCCTAAAACAGAAGCAATATTTAAATTAATCATGACATTTATTCTTAGTATACCTAGTCCTAACACAGTTGGCCCCATAAGTTTAAACATTTTTCTAAATCCTTGATTATTTATGTCAAGTTTCAATTTAAATTTCCCCTTTCCTAGTCGTAAGAATTCAGGAACCTGTATGAGGAAATTCAACATACCGCCAACCAAAACACCTATCGCCATTCCATATATGCCAAATGTACCACCGAGAGCAATCGCTCCCAATATTATTCCAACATTGTACATAACAGGTCCCAAAGATGATATTGAGAATCTCTTATAGGTGTTTAATATGCCTTTAAGTAATCCTGCCATAACAGTAAACATTACTGCAGGAAACATTATCCTTGTAAGATTAACTACAAGATTAAAACTGTCCCTTTCTTTCATCATGCCTACTCCAACAAGAGGTATAAGTAATTTTGTAAAAATGATTCCAAGGATAATAAATATTGATGCAAATAGAAGTGAAAATGTTATAAACGAATTGGCTGATTGCCACCCATCTTCTTCCTTGCCCGAACTGATATGTGTTCCAAAGACAGGCATGAATCCTGCACTTAATGCACCAGATATTAATAAATCAAACATCATATCAGGTATGGCAAACGCAATTCTAAAGGCATCTGTAACATTATTCATTCCAAAAATATATGAAACTATTATATTTCTAATCAATCCCAAAACTCTACTAAGAAGAAGTGATACCATTACAATGAAAGTAGCTTTCCTAACACTTTCCGCCTTAAGCATGTGCATATGTTCATACCTCTTTCTATTAATAGAAACAAATGTGCAAACTATTTGATTCTATAGATTTATATTGATATTATAGCACTTATTGTATTCCAGGTTAAATACTGGATATTGTTTTTATTTAAATGCATACAAATGCCTTAAATAAAATATCATTTTGCTTCGTTATATACTACTAGTCTGCCTTAAACTCATAATCTATATTTTCAACCCTGAAGAAACTTGCTTAGGGATTTCCACTAACGTTTTGTGTCTCCGACACCTTTCAAGCCATTTATGTGCTTGGAAGGTGTGTTGTGGCTTCTTCGAAGGCTTGACCACCTGCAGCCGCAACGAACGGAGACACTTTGTTATATGCCGTTCTGTCACCCATAAACTACCATTTATCCATTTCCCTAATTAACGACTTTCATAAAACTTTCTATAAACATGTGTAATTTGCACTGTTTCAAAACCAAGCGATCTATATAAATTCTCTGCTTTATCATTTCCCTCTATGTAACAAAGATGAATCAATGATATGCCCTTGTCTAATTCTTTATTTATACCAAATTGAGTTATTTTCTTCCCATAACCTTTTCCTTGATAAGCCGGTGAAACCATTATTTGATCTAGATATCCATTGTCAATAGTGATTGCTCCTATCAAACATTCATTATCTAATGTGACATATATTGAATCCTTACCAGAAAAGAGATTTTTCTTATCTTGCTCGCTTAGCGGAATTACATATGGCTTAAAATCATTTTTTACAGACATTTCGTAAAAACAATCCTGTCTACACTTTGCATATTGCTCATAATATTTATCTTCATAAGGAACAAATTTAATATCTACTTCTGGTTGATTTGTCCCTCTATAGTATAATTCAGGTGATCCATACCACTTTTTATAACCCAATTTCTCATAGAATGAGGCTGTATTATCAATATCCACTCTAAATTCTGTAACTAAAACGCTGGGTTTTTCACATTCTAAATATCTTTGTATCTCTTGATATAGTGCTGTACCAATCCTCTTCCTTCTTTCTTTAGGTTCTACAAAAAGTTGTATGTTCCACTCTTTATTTTCTTTATTCATCTCTAACATGTAAGCAAAACCTTTTATACCTGCATCATCCCATACTATAAACTTCTTTGAATCATTTTGTATATTTCTAATTGTATCCATTACATTATCTATAACTTCCATATTAATAATTTTATAAATTTGTTCTATATCTTCGGATATAAACTCTCGTATCATATAAAAATTCCACCTTATCATTTCATTTAAAATCTACAAAACCTGCTTAGGAATGGCATATAACGTTTCGGCTTGCAGACGCCCCTGAGCGTTTAAGCGAAGGGGTGTGTTGTGGCGACCCTAAAAGTTTGACCCTTTAGCTGCCACAACGAACTGCAAGCTTTTGTTATCTGAAGTAGGGTACCCCGAATTATGATCCTGTGATAATATCCCAATTCATTATTATTTTTTCAATAGCTTGTCTTACTCTTGGCACATTATCTTTTTCACAATACTGTTTTAAAACTTGCGACATTAATGCAATCGAAGAAGGATTAATTAATATCGGTCTTGGTGTAAGCCTTCTTAGTGCATTTTCACCGGGATATGGTATCAAATTAATCAATGTATCAATTGCTACCAAACTATATGGCCTTCCATTTTGTAACCAAACATTCAGTTTATCCCAAGTTGGATTAGAAGCTGCCGCTAACCTTCCCCATGAATCTTTTACTGGACTCTTAACCTTAATTTCAATCCAATTTAATGCCGATTGAGTTCTAAATCGATACAAACAAGAAAAAGCCACATGTGGTAACTCATTTTCTGGAATACACTCCAGTGCATTTAATACCAAATTAAATCCTTCATCAAAAGGTAGACAAAGGCAAGCTGCTTCGGATAAACACATAATATGTTCACCGTTATACATTCTCCATCGTTCTCTAATCCAACCTTCACAAAATCTTCCTAAAGACTTAGAAGCAATTTCATATAATCTAGATTTAATAAAGTAGTTCTGAGTACAATCAAACCTAATTTTTATACTTTGTAACAATAAATGTGGCATATGATATTTTAAACAGCTAATCATATCTTCTTCTAGCCACCATTTAGCAATACAGTAATCCAGTAAAGATTCAATACTATCTTTAACGCTATCAAGCGCAGGTGCCATTAAGTCTTTAGCTTCATCAACATCTTTTTCAGGCTGAGTTGCAACACCATCATCTTCATAAAAGTCATCATGTAGCAAAAACTTATTGAATGTATGTATAGAAGCTAAATTGTACCATTCAATTGGTCTTAATGAATATGATAAAAGCCTTTCATGACACTCGTGACATAATTTATATGGTTCAATTTCATCATCACATTTTTCTATTACTTCAACTTGTCTTATTTTACATGCCTGACAATTCATCTTCTCTCTCCTTTGACTTCGGAACAAATTTATAACTAACAAACAGAATATAACTAACTTACAATCCCTATTTCAGATAACTACGGCATTGTATAAACAAAATGTCATTTTTACCTCTAAATACAGAGGTATTCACGACGTTTGTGTCGTGAAATACTATTCTAGTTGAAAATTAATTACTTTAAAATTAAACCCTCATCATCTTATCCAAGGGACTTTGTATCTTTGCTATACTCTTTTCTGTCACATGAGTATATATCTCAGTAGTTTTAGAGCTTTCATGGCCTAATAATTCCTGAATATATCTTAAGTCAGTTCCTCCTTCTAAAAGATGAGTTGCGAATGAGTGACGAAGTGAGTGTACAGAAACCTTCCTTGTAATTTTTGCAGCTGCACAGGCATTCTCAAATATTCTTTCTACTGTCCTTACTGTAATATATTCTTTAGGATTCTGTCCTGGGAATAACCATTTCTCCGGTTTGTACAATTTATAATATTTCCTTAACTGTTCCAATGCAATTTCGGATAAAACGGTATACCTATCCTTTCTTCCCTTTCCCTGAACAATATGGATTAGCATTCTATGACTGTCTATATCTTGGGCTGTAAGTTTAACAACTTCTCCAACCCGTAATCCTGCTGAGTATATGAGAAATAATATTGTTCTATGCTTCTCATTTCTTAAAGCACCAAGTACCTTCATTACATCTTGAAAGCTTAATACATTTGGAAGCTTTTTTTCTTTTTTAGGCCTCGGCAAACTTTCAATAAGTGTATTTTTCTTTAAGACCTCCTTATACAAAAATTTTAATGCACTTATAGCTTGATTGGCATATGTATGTGAAACCTGCTGTTCATCAAGCAGAAATAATATGTACTTTCTAATCTCTTGAGAATCTACGGTTGAAATATCCTTATTTATAAAACTGGCAAATCGGTTTGTATGTGCTCTATACTGCTTTTTTGTTTTAAAGCTATAGCCTTTAAGTTTTAATGTCTCTTCCAGACTATCTATCACTCTTTCATTTTCATGATTTTGCTGAAATATGATATCAATTCTTTCATTATTATATAGTCTTTTTAAACTCTCCAAGTTCTCTTCAGTATAAGGTATCTTCCATACCTTTTCTAGGACATCCCACTTATACCCACTCATTGTTTTGATTTTAGCTATTCTTTCAGGAGAATAATCAAATTTTACTATCAGGTTTTCCTCTATTTTATCAATTTTCACTGACATGATTACACCTTCCGCAAACAAATTCGAACACATGTTCTATTTGTATTTATAACCATATCTTACTAAATTATACCATAATATTAAACATCTTGCTAAAATTAAAAAATCACCCCTGATTTAACCTCAGAGGTGATTTGTAAACTATTGTGCAATTATTGTTCCTGTAAGTCCCTTTAGGGCTTCTCTTGCTCTTTCTAGGGAAGTTACAATTGCTTTTCTTCCTGGTTTTGATTCTGCAAACATAAGTGCAGCTTTAACCTTTGGAAGCATTGAACCTGGTGCAAAATGTCCTTCCTCAATGTACTTATAAGCTTCTGCAACTGATAAGTCCTTAAGATTCTTTTGGTCTGGCTTGTTGAAGTTGATAGCTATCTGTTCAACAGCTGTTAGTATTACAAGCTCATCTGCATTAAGAAGCTCTGCAATTCTTTCTGAAGCTAAGTCCTTGTCTATAACTGCAGGTACTCCTTCAAGCTTGCCGTTTTTTTCAATTACTGGAACTCCGCCTCCGCCAACTGTTATAACTACATGACCAGCTTCAACTAAAGTTTTAACAATAACTTCTTCAACTACAGCTTTAGGCATTGGTGATGCTACGACTCTTCTCCAGCCTCTGCCTGCATCTTCCTTCATTGTATAACCCTTCTCAGCCATAAGCTTTTTAGCTTGTTCTTCAGTGAAGAATGAGCCTACTGGCTTTGTTGGGTTCTTAAACCCTGGGTCATTCTCATCAACAACAACCTGTGTAACGATTGCTGCAACTTCTTTATTGATTTTTCTTTCTCTCATTTCTTCTCTTATTGCTTGCTGTAAATGATACCCTATATATCCCTGACTCATAGCTCCACATTCTGGGAATGGCATTACAGGTATTCCTTCATTTGCAGCATTTGCTGTTTCATAGGTTGCAACAAATTGTCCAACCTGTGGTCCATTTCCATGGGCTATTATCACTTCGTGTCCATCTTCTATTAAATCAACAATGGCCTTTGAAGTCTCATGACATGTTACAAGCTGCGCTTCTGCTGATGTGTCCTTTGGATTAGCCTGAAGTGCATTTCCACCCAGTGCTACTACAATTCTTGCCATAATTTTTACCCCCCCTATATTCTATAGTGATATTTCCATGCAATTCTATTCTATAATAAATATAAACTAAGGGCAATAAAAATTTTGACTGATTAATCAACAAATTGTCGAAACTATTACAGCTTTTATTGTATGCATTCTATTTTCCGCTTCATCAAATACTATTGAGTGCTTACTTCTGAATACTTCATCAGTAACCTCACTTACATTAAGACCTCTGTCCTTAGCTTCCCTTGCAACCTTTGTTTCAAGATCATGATAGGCTGGAAGGCAGTGCATGAATTTAACCTCTGGGTTTCCAGTCGCTCTAACCATGTCCATAGTGATTCTGAATGGGGTAAGTAACCTTACTCTCTCTTCCATCTCAGCCTCTTCTCCCATTGATACCCAAACGTCTGAATAAAGAACATCCGCACCCTTTAGTGCTTCTATCTTATCTGTAACCTCTATTACTGCTCCTGTTTCCTTTGCAACTTCTTGAACCTTTGCAAATATTGCTGCATCTGGCTTAAGTTCCTTTGGTCCATATGCCACAAAATGCATTCCCATTTTAGCTGCACCATACATAAGTGCATATGACATATTGTTTCTAGTATCTCCAACAAACACAAATTTAATCTTATTTAATGGTTTAGCAATATGTTCTTCTATTGTTAAAAGGTCAGCAAGAACCTGAGTTGGATGATCTATGTCTGTTAATCCATTCCATACTGGAACTCCTGAATGCTTTGCAAGTTCTTCAACTACTGATTGCTTATACCCTCTGTATTCAATACCGTCATAAAATCTACCAAGAACCTTTGCAGTATCCTCTAATGATTCCTTCTTGCCCATTTGTGAGCTGTTTGAATCAAGGAATGTAACATGGGCTCCCTCATCAAGTGCTGCAACTTCAAATGCACATCTTGTTCTCGTTGAAGTTTTTTCAAATAGAAGGACAATATTCTTTCCCTTTAATAAATCATTATGAATACCTGCTCTCTTCTTTGCTTTAAGGTCATGTGAAAGATCAAGCATGTATCTAATTTCCTGAGGTGTAAAGTCCATTAATGTTAGAAAGCTTCTTCCCTTTAAATTTACTGGCATTTTTGTTCCTCCTTGTGTTTCTTTTATTTTATATCTTCTCTTTCAAGTGGCATGCTCATACATCTTGGACCTCCACGGCCTCTTGAAAGCTCTGAACTTGGTATTGTAAGTACTTTTATTCCTTTTTTCTCAAGAATTTCATTTGTAACATAGTTTCTCTCATATGTTACAACAACTCCAGGTGCAATTGCAAGTGTGTTTGAGCCATCGTTCCACTGTTCTCTTCCTGCAATCATCAAATCTCCACCACCACACTTTATTAAGTCAACACCATCAACCTTTAATGCTGTCTTTAATGTTTTATCAAGCCGGTTAGTATTATGCTTAAACTTGAGGGTTCCCTTTGCACCACTGGTTACTTCATATATACTTAATGGTCCCTCTATGCCAGGATGAATTGTAAACTTGTCATAGTCAACCATTGTGAATACTGTGTCAAGATGCATAAATGCTCTCTTTTTCGGAATTTCAAATACAAGTATCTTTTTAAAACTCGAATTTCCATCAAACAAGTTTTTAGCAAGGTCTTCAATTCCCTCTGCCATTGTTCTTTCACTGCATCCAATTGCTAGGACCTCATTAGATAGTACAAGTATATCTCCACCCTCTATTGCAAATGTATTATCCCTATCATACCATAAGGGAACTAATAAATTATTAAACATAGGATGATATTTATAAACATATTTTATAAATAGGGTTTCTCTTCTTCTAGCTTCCATTCTCATTCTATTTATGGATATACCATTCCCTATTATTGCTCCTGGATCTCTAGTAAAATAAAGATTCGGCATTGGATCAAGGAAAAATGGATACTCATCCATCATAATGTCAGCAAGTGATGTAGCCTTTTTTATTTCTACTTCTCCTCTTCTTACCCCTGTCATCATTGCATCAATCATGTCCCTAGGTAACATGGATAAGAAATAATCACTTAGCGCTTCGTAATATGCAGCTGATGTAACACCGCTTTCCTTAAGGAATTCTTTAATAAACTTTTCTTTTATTTCATTACTTTCAAATACCTGTGTCAATAGCTCTTCTAAATAAAGAACTTCAACTCCATTATTTTTAAGTATATCTGCAAATCCATCATGTTCCTGCTGAGCTACTTTTAGATATGGTATGTCATCAAACAAAAGTCTACCGAGATATTCTGGAACAAGGTTCTCAACTTCTCTTCCAGGTCTATGAAGCATTACCTTTTTTAGTTTGCCAATCTCGGAGGTTACTTTGATATTTAAGTCCATTACTTTCCCTCCTATGCAAATTTATATGTAAAACAAATGCATATACATTATACATCTAATGTATAAATTTTAAAAGCCTATTTTTTATAATATTTAGTGGGAATTTATTAATATAATTTCCCCTAAATTTAAATGTATTAATATAATAAATTATGTTTGTTTTATTGCCAAATTCCTTTATATATCAAAATGTTAGGTTAGATTGATTATGGAAGACTATTATTGTTGTTCATGTCATTAGTTTATTATCCTTATACAAATTATACAACTCTTTTATATACATTCTCTTTGCATGTTTATGCATATATATATTTCTCTATACCTATTATTATGGACTAAAGATATCCATGTTATGTTTTAAACTTTGTATACATAATGATTAGTCATCTATACTATGAAGCTTTAGAAAAAAAAGGATTGCATAAGCAATCCTTATAATCTATCTTTATAAACTTTTATAGATGCTTTCTCTTTCCACTCAGTTATCTGTGTTTGATATTTTTCACTCTTCTTCTTATCCATTATTGTGGTTTTTACATCTTCCTTAACCTCAGAAAGTGGTTTAGCTGGATATTCAGTTCTCTTGTTACATTTAATCAAATGCCATCCGAATTGAGTCTTAACTGGTTGACTAACCATTCCTTCTGGAACAAGCTTAGCATATTCCAGGAAGGTTACATCCATATTTTCTGCATTGTAGTCAATGTCTCCTAAAAGTCCTCCAGCATCCTTTGTACCATCAGTTCCATACTGTTTTGCTAGATCTTCAAAGCTTTTTCCAGCATCGTATTCACCCTTTATTTTTAAAGCTTCATCTTCAGTTGCTACAAGTATGTGTGAAAGATTCATTGTATTTGGTTTTGTTGTATAATCGTATAGGTTTTCTTGATAGTACTTATTTATTTCCTCATCTGTTACAGTAATATCCTTTACAACAGATTCATAAAGCTTACTTATTATAATTTGTTTCTTTATAGTCTCTTTGAAATTTTCTATTGTATAGTTCATTGATTCCATTTGTTTTGTAAATTCTGCTTCTCCACCTGCAGCTTCCATTTCTTCCTTAAAGGTTTTTTCTACTTCTGCAGTTAATTCAGCCTCAGTAGGAACAACCTTCAGTTCTGCTGCCTTCTGAAGTCCAAACATTTCATCTGCTAAGCTGTCAAGTACCCCTTCCTTAAGTAGCTTTAAATTCTCTGCATTTTCAGGTTTAGCAAAATACCCTTCTCCATAATATTGCTCGTAGTAAGCAATTTGTGATTCTATCTTTATATCAAATTCCGCTCTAGTCATTTTTTCATTATTAACTTTAATAAGAACTTCCTTTGCCTTTGCCTCAGGTGTTTTTGAAATAAGTCCACAACCAGTAAGTCCCAATATACTAATTGATACAATCAATGCAATTAATTTCTTCATTTTTTTCATTTGAATCCCTTCCCCTCTATATGCTTTCTGCAATATTATAATCTATTTTCATTCTTTATGCAAACTTATGATTTCTTCCATGAATTCCTTTAACGTCCTTACAGCATCAAGGTTCCCATGGTCAAGCTTTATTCTCAATATGGGCTGTGAATTGCTTCCATAGGAGAATATTCCTTTCATTTTAAGGTTCAATTTTCTTAATGTTTCCACATCAATATATTTTCCATCTTTAAATTGTACTAGGATGTCCTTCCCAAGCTGTTTAATGTTTGTCACCTTTACTTTCTTTGCAAGGCCTTTAATATATGCAATATTAATAAGATTTTCAAGTGACTTTGGTATATCCCCAAACCT
Organism: Clostridiales bacterium; assembly: GCA_029240935.1. Taxonomy (GTDB): domain Bacteria; phylum Bacillota; class Clostridia; order Clostridiales; family Caloramatoraceae; genus JARDZI01. The sequence continues at coordinate 14,881 of JARDZI010000011.1, read as the reverse complement.
ATCTGTCATTTCCTCTTCCATATCCATTTTATCCTCTAAATTTTCTATGGAAGCAATTTTTTTATACATTTCAATTTTTAGTACTTGGTCCTCTATATAGTTATCAGGAATATATGCATTAATAGGAATCTCAATGGTTGTCTCAATATATTCTTCCTTTTCATCTCCAGATATTTCTCTTATTGCTTCCTCTAAAAGTCTTGTGTAAAGATCATATCCAACCGCAGCCATGTGTCCATGCTGCTGGGTACCAAGAAGATTGCCTGCTCCTCTGATCTCCAAGTCCCTCATTGCAATTTTAAATCCAGAGCCAAATTCAGTAAATTCCTTTATTGCCTTCAGCCTCTTCTCTGCAGTCTCAGATAGTACCTTATCCTTCCTATAAGTAAAGTATGCATATGCAAGTCTATTAGATCTCCCAACTCTTCCCCTAAGCTGATACAATTGGGAAAGTCCCATTTTATCTCCATCATAGACAATCAGAGTGTTAACATTTGGTATATCAATACCAGTTTCAATAATAGTAGTACAAAGAAGTATATCTCCATCCCCGGATATAAAACCTAAAATAACTTCCTCAAGCTCCTTTTCATCCATTTGACCATGTCCTACAACAATTTTAGCCTCAGGAACAAGTCTTGCCAATGTAAGCTGTATATCCTTAATGTTTTCAACTCTGTTATGGACAAAGAATACCTGTCCCCCCCTTGACATCTCCCTTATTATTGCATCTCTGACTATACCCTCGTTATACTCCATTACATATGTTTGAACTGGGTGTCTTTCCTCAGGTGGAGTTTCTATTAAACTCATGTCCCTTACTCCGCTTAATGACATATGAAGAGTTCTTGGAATTGGAGTTGCAGTTAGAGTCAATACGTCTATGTTCTTTTTTAACTCCTTAATTTTTTCCTTGTGTGCCACTCCAAATCTTTGCTCCTCATCAATTATCAGCAACCCTAAATCCTTAAATCTTAAGTCCTTTTGTAGGATTCTGTGGGTACCAATAATAATGTCCACATTCCCTGAAGCAAGATTTCTTAGGGTGCTTTTCTGCTGTTCCCGATTTCTAAATCTGCTAATCATATCAACAGTAACTGGGAAGTCAGCAAATCTTTGCATAAAATTATTATAGTGCTGTTCAGCGAGAATTGTGGTCGGAACCAAAATTGCTACCTGTTTTCCATCCATTACAGCTTTAAATGCTGCTCTTATTGCAACCTCAGTCTTTCCATATCCCACATCACCACAAAGAAGTCTGTCCATTGGCCTTGGGCTCTCCATATCCCTTTTAATCTCTTCAATTGAGGTAATCTGATCTCTTGTTTCTTCATATGGAAATTCATCCTCAAATTGTTTCTGCCAGGGAGTATCCTTTGAATAAGCGTGTCCAGTCAAGGTGCTTCTTAGTGCATACAGCTTTACCAGGTCCTCAGCCATTTCCTTTAAGGATTCCTTAACCTTCTTCTTGGCTTTTGCCCAGTCACTTCCACCAAGCTTATAAACCTTTGGTTGGGCTTCATCGGAGCCAATATACTTTTGTACCATGTCCAGCTGTTCAACAGGTACATACAGAGTGTCTCCACCCTGGTATTGTAAAACAAGATAATCTCTCTTAATTCCTTCAATTAATAGTTCCTTAATTCCCTTGAAAATACCTATACCATGATTAACATGAACAACATAATCCCCGGTTTTAATATCGGTAAAGCTTTCAATTTTCCTTCCTTTTTTAGGAGGGGACTTTGGTCTGTCTTTTTTGTCCCTAAATACTTCCTTATCAGATATTATTGAAAGCTTAATTCCAGGAAACTCCATCCCTCTGCTTATGCTTCCTGAGGTTACTACAACTCTTCCCTCAAGCATTTCATCAATATTTTCTTTATACTCAGAGTTAAAGTCCTGTTCCTTAAGAGATTTCTCCAGTCTTTGGGCTCTAGCTTCTGTACCTGCCATTATAAGAATTTTATAGTTTTTTGCAGCCCTTGATCTTATTTCATCAAGTAGGAACTCGATATTTCCTGAGAGAGGATTAATTGACATTACGCTAAAATTCACAAGAGATAATGGTTTAAAATCATCCACAACCCTTGGAAGCATATTCATGGATATATATCTTCTCTCCTTGATTTTTTGAATTATATAACCATCTTCAAGCATATACTCTCCCTGGGCTGGGAGTACCTCTCCTCTTTCAAGCATTGACTTAAATACTTCCTGAAATTCCTCAGTTGCATTCTTTATTCTTTGTGATACTCTAGCAGATTCATCCAATATGATTACTGGGTCTTTGAAATAGTCTATGAAGCTAACAGTGTTCTTATATATATAAGGTATATAGCTATCAATCCCATCAAAATATCTAAAATTCCTTAATTTTTCAATATTTTCCAAAATTCTTTCCCTAAACTTTGTAGCTATGTCCTTATTTTTCTTGCTATAGGATTTTAACTTTGTTTCATAATCCTTTGTAATCCCCTGGATAATATTAGTTATGTCCTCTGAGTTCATTATTATTTCCCTTGCAGGGTATATTTGAGCTTGAGAAATAATATCCTGACTTCTTTGAGTCAATATTTCAAATGTCCTAATTGTGTCAATCTCATCTCCAAAGAATTCTATTCTTACAGGCTCACCTTCTGTTGGAGAAAATAGGTCTAATATTCCTCCTCTTTGAGCAAACTGTCCTCTTCCCTCAACAGTACTTACCCTTTCATATCCAAAATCCACAAGCCTTGAGGAAAGCTCTAATATATCAATTGTGTCTCCTGTAGATAGGGATAGTCTGGATTCATTTAAAACCTCTCTTGGAGGCATTCTGTAGAATATGGCATCTATGGAAGTAACTATTATTATTTTTTCTCCATTAAGAACTCTTTTAATTACTTCAAGCCTTTCGCTTTTTACTTCTCCAGATGTTACATCCACATTGAAAACCATTTCCTTAATAGGGAAATAGGCACATGCATTTGTAAAAACCTTTATATCATCGTATATTTTTCTAGCCTCTATTTCATTATATGCCAAAATTAAAAGCTGACTTTGAAGCTCTTCAAAAAGTCCATAGGAAACAAAGGCCTTTTGTGATTCTGAAAGACCATGAACCTGACAGGGTAATTTATTATTTTTAAATGCAGAGTTTATTATATTGTATTCTTCAGATTGTTTTAATGTATTAATAAGTCCATGAAATCTCAAATATCCACCCCCTTGACTGGCTGGTTGTGCAATAGGATTTTACCTTTTACTATTCTTGACTAACTCTGAAGCTATTATACTCGTTCATTGCACCTTGGATTCCATTTTTAATTGTTCCAATTACTGCATCTGAAGCAGTTTTTATTATTTCAGGAAGATTTTTTCTTTCTTCCTCTCTAAACTTGCCAAGCACATATGAAACTAGATTTTTATCAGGTCCGCCAATACCAACCCTTATTCTTGGAAAATCCTCTCTTCCTAGCTGATATATAATGCTTTTCATACCATTATGTCCTCCATCACTTCCAGAGGGTCTAATTCTTATTCTTCCAAAATCAATGGAGATATCATCATAAACAATTATAATGTTTTCAACTGGTATCTTATAGAAGGAGGCTGCTTCACTTACACTTATGCCACTTAAGTTCATAAAGGTACCTGGCTTTAAAAATATTATTTTTTCTCCTGCGATGTTTGTATCACCCATTAATGCCTTAAATTTAATTCTTGATACTTCAAACCCCAGCTTGGCAGAAATATAATCGATCACTTCAAATCCAACGTTATGCCGGGTGCCCTCATACTCCCTGCCAGGATTACCAAGCCCCACTACAAGATACATTTTACACACTCCCGAGTCAAAATTTTACATATATTAGTATATCACAAACTTCCAGATATACAAAGTGTAGTATTTAAAATTAGGGATGAATTAATTCATCCCTAATAGTTTGCACTATCACCAAGCTTTATTTTAACCTCACTATATTTTCCTTCTCTCCAAATCTTTGCTGCTACTTCATCTCCAACCTTATGTTCTCTCAATGTATTTTTTAAAGTGCTTTCATCCTTTATTTCTGTTCCATCAAATGTGACTATTATATCTTCAACTTTTATTCCCGCTTGTTCTGCAGGACTGTTTTTAACCACATTCCTTATTCCTACACCAACAGGAACATCCCACTTATTAGAATAGTATTGATCTATAAATTCATATGAAATACCAAGATATGGTCTAGATACCTTTCCCTTTTCTATTAGCTCCTCAATAATTGGCTTTGCTGTATTAATTGGAATTGCAAAACCTATTCCTTCAGCTGATCCAACCTTTATAGAGTTAATGCCTATTACTTCTCCAGCTGTATTACACAATGCTCCGCCACTGTTTCCAGAGTTTATGGCTGCATCAGTCTGTAAATACTTATTTGCTTCACCATTCATAGTAATCTCTCTATTTAAAGCACTAATGATTCCTGAAGTTACAGAACCAGCAAACTCCTCTCCTAGTGGATTACCAATTGCTATAGCAGTATCCCCTACACGTACCTTTGATGAATCACCAAACTTAGCAACTGGTAAATTTTTAATTCCATCTACCTTCAAAACTGCAAGATCTACAGCTTCATCTCTGCCTACTATTGTAGCATCAATTTTTTTCCCTCCTGGAAGAGTAACAGTAACTTTTTTTGCATCTTCTATAACATGATAATTTGTAACTATATATCCTTCAGCATCAAAAATAATTCCTGATCCTGTTCCACCTTCTGTAGTTCCTCCCCATGAGCTCCCGAAGCCCCAACTATCAACATAATTTGTTACGCCGACAACAGCAGGACCAACCACCTCAGCCACTTCTGATATTGATGTTTTTGGAATATCTGCTGTTGGAACAGAATTGTTTGAATTCAATTGATTATTAATTAAACCTGTTCCCTCCGTTACATAGTTGTTCTTTACATAATATCCACCTAATATACCTCCAATTGATCCAGAAAAAAACACCACCAGTATAAGTGATAAATATCGAATTATTCTTTTTGGCTTTTTTTCTTCAACGAACTTTATTCCACTTTCCCAAGAATTATTTTCTGAGAAATTATTTTGATTATCCAAATTACCACCTCCGTTACTATAAATTATAGCGATGTTTTATAACAAAATTATGAACAAATATTGAAGAAATATATAACATTAAATTAATCCTAATGGAAGACCAACCCAATTTTATACAATACCTAATGTGAATATAAATTTGGTACCAATCTCCCCAGACTCAACCCATATATTTTGATTATGTTGATTTATAATCTGTCTTGCTATTGAAAGTCCAAGGCCTGTGCCTCCACCCTTAGTTCTTGCCTTGTCCACTTTATGAAATCTATCCCAAATATACTGAATTTCCTCCTTAGGTATTCCTGCCCCATTGTTATAAACACTTACAAGAACCCTGTCCTGCTTAATTTCTGTTCGAATTTTAATTTCTCCATTTTGTGGAACAAATTTTATTGCATTATCTAGTAGGTTGGTTATAACCTGGTCAATTCTATCCCTATCACCCTTAACCTTCAATCTGTTACCTACTAATGTTACGTCCATCTCCACTTCTTTTTTCTCAATTCTATCCTCAAACTTAATAACTCTTTCTCTAATAAGTTCATTTATATCGAAATTTTCAATTCTTAATGAAAACTCACCAGATTCAAGTCTTCCAAGGTCTAATAAATCATTTATAAGTCTTATCAGTCTTTTTGTTTCTCCATGAACTATCTCTATATAATAAGACCATTTCTCCTGTGGAATTGTACCATCAAGAATCCCTACTATAAAACCATTTATTGATGTCATAGGTGATCTAAGCTCATGGGATACATTGGATATAAAATCTCTTCTCATCCTCTCAAGATTTTGAAGGGAGTCAGCCATATAATTAAAGGATAGTGCAAGATCTCCAATTTCATCATCTGAAACAAGGTTCACCCTTTTATCAAATTCACCACTTGCAATGGCCTTAGCTGTATGATTTATTTTGCCTAGAGGTTTTATTAATATTCTGTTTGAAAAATAATAGAGTATAATTGCAGAAATAATAATTGCAAAGAAAGCTGCCATCCATATAATAAAATACACCTTATCAACAGTATCCTTTATCTCATCCATGGAGGTATGTAAAAACACTCCACTTTGTACTTGATTGTTGATAATAATAGGTATACCTACTGTTAGTGTAGGAGATGATAATCTTTCAATGAATGTTCCTCTATTAATTACAATATTTCCACTCCTTACCTCATCTATCTCTACATTTGTAAGTTGTTTTCCCATCACCTGATCCTCTTCATCTCCGGAATATCCAAAAACAACACCATATCTGTCAACAACATATATTCTAGCTCCGAGAAACCTATCAATTACTGATAGTTCAAATTTCAAACTCTTTTCATCTACTTCTCCATTTATATATTCCTCTACTACTTGGTTCAGGTTTTTGCCTTCATTAACAAGAGCCCTTATTCTTTGATTATAGTAGTAGTTGTTAAACCAAAGTGATAAAAAAACTGCAACCAGACAATAGGATATTAATAGTACAATAAAATTTGTAGACATAAGCTTTGTAAAAAGGCTCTTCTTCATTTATTTCACCTCGAATTTATACCCTACTCCCCACACTGTTTTTATTTGCCACTCACTATGCTCTGCTATTTTTTCTCTAATTCTTTTAACATGTACATCCACGGTTCTTGAGTCACCAGGATAATCATAACCCCATACCTCGTATAGAAGCTGATCCCTAGTAAATACCCTGTTAGGATTTGAAGCTAGATAAAATAATAGTTCAAACTCCTTTGGAGGCATTTCAATATCCTTACCCCTGAATGTAACCAGGTATGAATCCGCATCTATTACCAAATCAGTAAATTCTACAGCTCTTCTATTTGTTTGAGGCTTGTATCTTCTTAATACCGCCCTCAATCTTGCAACCATTTCCTTTGGCTCAAATGGCTTAACTATATAATCATCTGCACCTAGCTCTAGACCTAATACTTTATCAAAGGTTTCTCCCTTGGCAGTAAGCATAATAACAGGTGTTTGGGAGGTTTTTCTAATCTCTCTAAGAACATCATACCCATCTAAAACAGGCATCATAATATCAAGCAGAATTAAGTCTATTTGCTTTTCATTAAATATTTTAATTGCATCACTTCCACTGTGTGCTTTAAAGACCTTATAGCCTTCTTTTTGAAGATAGATTTCAATTAGGTTACATATGTTTACATCATCATCGACCACAAGTATTTTGGTCTCAACCATATTACTATCCCTCCATAATTTTTTTATGATTATAGCAATATTTTCTCATTAAGAATAGGTAATTACAACATTAACTTCAATTTATAACAGCATTAATCATATGCTGTCATTATATCATTATATTAAGTACAATCTTTTCCTTAATTATGACTTTTTCATGAATATTTTAAAGGGACCCTCTCAAAATTACTAAAAATCATAATTTGTGCTTGTCATCCTTCACTAGGTTCAGGATGACAATGTATGCTATCAAGCACAATTATTATGATAAAAAAGTATTTTGAGAGGGTCCCTTAATTTTTACTCAAATATAGTACTTATTGAAAGATCCTCATATATTCTCTTAATCGCCTCTGCAAATACAGGAGCAACTGATAAAGCCTTTATTTTGCCAATCTTTTTTTCTTCAGGAAGTGCTATTGTATTAAGTATTACTACTTCCTTTAGAATTGATTTTTCAAGTCTTTCTATTGCCGGATTGGATAACACACCATGGGTACAGCATGCGTAAACATCCTTTGCACCAAGGTCTAATAATGCATTTGCACCATTTGTTATGGTTCCTGCAGTATCAATCATGTCATCAATAAGTATTGCTGTCTTTCCCTTTACATCTCCAATTACATTCATAACCTCTGAAACATTAGCCTTTGGTCTTCTTTTATCTATGATTGCAATGGTTGAATGAAGTCTATCAGCAAATTTTCTTGCTCTTGTTACTCCACCAATATCAGGGGATACAACAACAACATCATCTCCACATAGATTCTTGCTTTGAAAATACTTGGAGAGTATAGGCGCTCCTAAAAGATGATCCACTGGTATATTAAAATACCCTTGAAGCTGTGTTGCATGTAAGTCCATTGAAAGTACTCTGTCAGCACCAGCAGTTGTTATTAAATCTGCAACAAGCTTTGCAGTGATTGGATCCCTGGCCTTTGCCTTTCTATCCTGTCTTGCATAACCATAGTATGGAATTACAGCAGTAATCCTTCCTGCAGATGCTCTTCTAAATGCATCCATCATTATTAATAGTTCCATAAGATTGTCGTTTACTGGAGAATTGGTTGACTGTACCACAAATACATCAGCACCTCTTACAGTCTCATTGATGTTTGCAGATATTTCTCCATCACTAAATGTTCCAACTTCAGCTTCTCCAATGTGAACTCCTACAATGGATGCAATTTCCTTTGCAAGCTCAGGATTAGAATTACCTGTGAAAATCTTAATGTTCTTACCATGATTAATCATAAAAATTCCTCCTAAGTTATTTTTTCCAGATTCCTTTTTTTTCTACCCATCCTTCTTTATTAACCTGTCTTTCTCTTGCTATTGCAAGAGACCCATCAGGGACATTATCCGTAATTGTTGATCCTGCAGCAAGATATGCATTATTTCCAACTTCAACAGGTGCAACAAGATTACAATTACACCCAACAAATGCATTATCTCCAATAATAGTCTTGTACTTATTAGTACCGTCATAGTTCACAACCACTGTACCACATCCAAAATTACATCCTTTTCCTACGACTGCATCACCAATATAAGTAAGGTGTGAAACCTTGGTTTTGTCACCTATTTTTGACTTCTTAATCTCTACGAAGTCACCTATCTTTACGTCTTTGCCAATTTCGCTGTCAGGCCTTATATATGCAAATGGTCCAACCTTTGAATTGTCATTCACCTTGCTTTGGAGTACTACAGAGTTTTGGATTTCTACTCCATTTTCTATTATACTCTTAACTATTCTGGAATTTGGACCTATTATACATTCTTCACCAATTCTCGTGTTACCTTCAATTATTGTCCCAGGATATAGTATTGTATCCATTCCAATTACAACATCCATATCTACATATGTGGAGCTAGGATCTATTATTGTAACTCCCTCTTCCATGAGTCCAATTAAAACCCTTTTCCTCATAGCTTCACTAGCCTCCTGGAGTTGTACTTTATTGTTTACAGCCATAAACTCCACAAAATCAGTTTTATAAGCACCAACTTTTTTCCCTGACTTTTTAAGTATTTCAATAGTATCTGTCAAATAATATTCCTTTTGAGCATTGTTATTATCTATCTTTTTTAGTGCATCCTTCAGATCTTCGATGTTAAAGCAATAATTTGCAGAATTTACTTCCTTAATCATTCTTTCTTCCTCAGATGCATCCCTATGCTCAACTATTTTCTCAATATCTCCCTTAGCATTTCTGATTATTCTTCCAAGTCCTATAGGATCTATTGCATCAGCAGTTAATACTGTGGCTGAACATCCATTTTCAATATGATGTTCAAATACTTTTGATATTGTCTCTGACGTTATTAATGGAGCATCTCCAGCAAGAACTATTACTCTTCCCGACTTATTTTTTAAGAACTCCTGGCAGCACATAACTGCATGGCCTGTTCCTAACTGATCCTCCTGATACACAGATTCTATATTTTCTCCAAGATGGGACCTTACAATTTCTGCTTTATGTCCTACTACAACTATAGAATCCTTTACTCCTGCATTCTTTAATGCATCGATTATATGGTCAATCATTGGTTTACCGCATACTTTATGAAGTGGCTTCGGAAGCTTTGATTTCATTCTTTTGCCTTCACCAGCTGCAAGTATAATACCATAACAATTCTCCATAAATGCACCTCTATCCCTGTATAATTTCAACCTACTCCATTATATTGCATCATATCGTTTAATTCAACGGAAAAGGAGAAAATATATATGTAATATTTTCATATATCTTGTACAATATAAAAAAGGAAGCCTTCTGACTTCCCTTTTTATTCTTGAACTGGTTCTTGTACTGGTTCAACTTCAGTATTATTTTTTACTTTTTCATATTCTGCTAGGATAGCTGCTTGGATCTTTTCCCTTGTGTCGGTATTGATTGGGTGGGCTATGTCCTTAAATTCCCCATCTGGAGTCTTTCTACTTGGCATAGCAATGAAAAGCCCATTCTGTCCATCTATAACCTTGATATCATGAACTACGAATTCGTTATCAAAAGTTACTGAAACAATAGCCTTCATTTTTCCCTCATTAGCAATCTTTCTAACCCTTACATCTGTAATTTGCATAACTTCACCACCTTCCAAGATGCTTCTTATATTTTATAATTCTCTAAATATTTCAATATTCCTGCTTAATAATTTAAATATTTTGATTTTTTTTAAGTTTATTATATTTCTTTAGTAATTAAGTGAGGGTACAATATGTATTTGTCCCATTTCCTCATCAACTGATTCTAGTTTCATAATGGATATATAATGTTCAACTAATCTTTTATTCAGTGTAGAGCTCTCAACTAATACTCCTATTCCAACAACCTTACATTCAAATTCCTTCATTAAATCTATAATTCCATTGGCAGTTCCCCCTGCCTTCATAAAATCATCTACGAATACGCAATTACTGCCTTTTTTTACTGAACGCTTTGATAAGCTCATGGTTTGAATTCTTTTTGATGATCCAGATATATAATTAATGCTAACTGTTGAACCCTCTGTAACCCTGCTGTCTCTTCTTACTATTATAAGTGGAACATTAAGATATTTCGCAGTCATCATTGCAATTGGTATCCCTTTTGTTTCTACAGTTATAACATAATCTGGAGCCTTGTCCTTAAACTTTTGGGCAAAAATTATCCCTACTTTGCTTGCAATATCTGGGGAACAGATTACGTCATTCATATATATAAATCCACCTGGTATAATTCTATCACTGGTTTTTAGCATGTTTCCTAGCTGTTCAATCAAAATATCTTTATCCATCCTAGATAACCCTGGGATATATCTTACTCCACCTGCAGCTCCTGGAATGGTTTCAACATACCCTTCTCCAAGGCTCTCTATAACTCTTTTTGCTATTGTTATGTCTTCACTTAAGGTAGACCTAGCAGCCATAAACATCTCGGAAAAATGACCAAGGCTATATATTTTATTAGGGTTATCAGCTAGAACCTTAAGTATTGCTGCTACCCTTTCTTTTCTGAGCAGACGTTCCAAGAGCAATCACATCCTATTCATACTTTTATATTCTTGTCATAATATTTAAGGTTTATACATATTTTTATTATGATTATTGAAAACCTTCAATACTTTTAGTAAAATTTTATATCTTAACCTCATTCTAGTTTATCACATTAACCATTTCAAGTGTTTTATATTTATTGTACAATTATATAAACATATTTCTATATTAGAAGCTTTATGATTATGTTATAATATTTTTGTCTATACTTTAATATGAAACACCAACCTTTTTTAGCGCATTAGCACCGTAGTGGCAGGCCTCTGAGCCTGCAAGAGCAACATGCCCTTGATGATAATGTTCGTATCATGTAAACATACCCAAAGCAGGCGTGGAAGCCTGCCACTACGGTTTCATCCTTTTTTTGTGCTGGTGGGCTGGCGTGGGAGCTATTAGGAATTTATTAGGAGTGAAAATTATGTTTGATATTTATTCTGATGTTAATAAAAAAGTTCATTTTGTTGGAATCGGTGGAATAAGCATGAGCGGCCTTGCAGAAATACTTATTGGTTATGGATACTCTGTATCAGGCTCAGACTGGAGCAAATCAAGCTTAACTGATAAGCTTGAATCCCTTGGAGCAAAGATCTATATAGGCCATGAGTCAGCTAATATCCATGGAGCTGACATAGTTGTGTATACTGCTGCAGTTAGGGATGACAACCCAGAGCTTGTGGAAGCAAGGAGGCTTGGAATTACAACCTATACTAGAGCAGAATTTCTAGGGTATATAATGAAAAAGTTTTCAAAGAGCATTGCTGTATCCGGTTCACATGGAAAAACAACTGCTACCTCAATGTTATCCTTGATTCTTCTCAATTCTGGCCTTGATCCAACAATTATGGTTGGAGGAGTAGTAGATGCAATTGGTGGAAATGCAAGACCAGGTAAAAGCCCTTATTTTGTTGCTGAAGCATGTGAATACAAGGGAAGCTTCTTAAAGTTCTTTCCCTATGTAGGTATAATCCTAAATATTGACGCTGATCATTTAGATTATTACAAGGATTTAAATGAGATTTATGAGACCTTCTTAAAATTCGCAAAACTAATTCCTGAAAATGGACTTTTAATTGGATGTGTTGAGGATGAGAAGGTTGCACTGATTATGGATAAAGTTAACTGCAATAAACTTACCTATGGTATTAATAGAGGTAATTTTACTGCAATTGACATAGAGTATGACTCTATGGGACACCCATCCTTTACAGCACTTTTAAATGGTGAAGAGTTTGGAAAGTTTAAGCTATCTATTCCCGGGGTTCATAATGTTTTAAATGCCCTCGCTTCCATTGCATGTAGTCATTATCTCGGTATAAGCTATGATGATATACAAAAGAGTCTTGTTAAGTATGGAGGAACACAGAGAAGATTTGAAAAAAAGGGAGAGGTTGATGGAATAGTTGTTATTGATGATTATGCTCACCATCCAACAGAAGTGGTAGCCACCATTAGGTCTGCTCAAAACTATCCCCACAAAAGACTTTATTGTGTTTTCCAACCCCATACCTTCAGTCGAACAATAACTCTTTTCAAGGAGTTTTCAACAGCATTTAATGGAGTTACAAAGCTCATACTTGCTGATATTTATGCTTCAAGGGAAAAGTATACTGATGAGATTAATTCCAGCATGTTGTGTGAGGCTGTATGTAAAAATGGTGTAGATGCAATTTACATTGACAGCTTTGATAAAATATTGGAATATCTAAAATCCGAACTTAGAGAAGGTGATCTTTTCATCACAATGGGGGCAGGAGATGTATATAAAATAGGAGAAGAGTTTTTAAAATAAGCCTTGAAGGCTTATTTTTTATTTCCTTTTAATCCTCAAATATGTTATTATTAAGAAATTGTAATTATACTACATAAATATATACCCCTAATGAAAATTTATTTTGTAGTGGCAGGCTTCCACGCCTGCCTGATACTTAGCTTGAGCAGGTATGGAAGCCTGCCACTACAACTAGGCGCAAATATTTATATAATGTTTACATTTTGAACATATTAACAACATAAGTAGCTTTTATTATAATGTGTATTATAAAGTAGATAAGGGGGACTTTTATGAATCCAATTGCATTTTCAATCTTTGGTATTTCAATTAGATGGTATGGTATTTTAATAGCTCTTGGGTTATTAACAGGTGTACTTATAGCAAAATACACTTCCAGAGTTAAGGAAGTTAGTTATGATAAATTTCTAGATATGTTAATAATCATACTTCCTGCATCAATAATCGGAGCAAGACTATACTATGTTTTATTTGAGCTTGACTATTATATGAATAATTTATCGGAAATAATAAATATAAGAGAGGGTGGCCTGGCTATACATGGTGGTGTTATTTTTGGAGTGCTAACTGCTTTCATATACATTAAGATAAAGAAGCTGAACTTCTTCAAATATGCAGATGTTGCAGCACCATCACTTATTATTGCTCAAGCAATAGGGAGATGGGGTAACTTCCTTAATCAAGAAGCCCACGGCGGTCCTGTTTCTAATGAGTTTATAAGCCACTTTCCAGAATTTATTCAAAAGGGTATGCTAATAGAGGGTCAATATTATCATCCGACATTTTTATACGAATCTATATGGAATCTAGCTGTATTTGCTATACTAATTTTAATTGTAAGAAAATCAAAAATAACAGGACTTGCTGCATTTTCCTATATAGGGCTATACTCTATTGGCAGGCTTTTCGTTGAAGGTCTAAGAACTGACAGCCTAATGCTTGGAAACATTAGAATAGCACAATTGGTTAGTTTAGTTGGAATTTTAGTTTGGGTAGTTGCTTTGATTTATTTTTTCTTATTTAGGAGAAACAGGGAATATCATGTATAAAATTATCACATTTAAGTTTTATATGTCATAATTTTTTATAATTATGTTGAATTATATTGAAATTTCTTATATTTCATCTTATACTAAGATAAAATAGATATTGTGTGGATGAAAATTGTTGGAGATACCCAAAATGGGTAACCGTAGAAGAAAAGGATAGATAGGCTATATATTTATTCTGAAGCTTTCAGGTTAAATACAGTAATTTGACACACCCCTGGAGAGACCTCTTAATAGAGGCATCAAAGGAGTAATTTTTAATTATTTAAAAAGAAGCTCTCAGATAAAAGGACAGGGAAAGCATAGCGTTATTTATTATGCTTTTTTTTCTTGTCCTTTTTTTATAAAAAATTTTTCTACTATTAAAATACTAATAAAATTTGGTGGGAGTGATTGGGTTGTATAAAATTATTAAAAAGGAAGAAATTGCGCCAAAAATAATACTTTTAGAGGTTGAAGCTCCAAGAGTTGCTGCTTCTGCACTACCTGGTGAATTTGTAATTGTTCGAATGGATGAGAAGGGAGAAAGAATCCCCCTCACTATTTGTGACTATGATGCAGATAAGGGAACAGTAACAATTGTTGTTCAAGTTATTGGAGCATCTACAAGTAAAATGGCAGTATTAGAGGCTGGAGATTACTTTCAAAACTTTGTTGGTCCACTAGGAAATGCATCTGAATTTGTTCATGAAGATCTAGACAAACTAAAAAATATGA
>JARDZI010000010.1 GCA_029240935.1 Clostridiales bacterium | reverse complement strand
TAGAAATGCAGTAAAGGTCTGTATTTAAAGGGGTACAAGAAAAAAAAGAACATTGGCATAGCTATTGCTATGTATATTACAAGAGAAATCAATATTATTTGAAAGGAGAGTTGAACTAAAGACTATATTTTAGAATAGCTAACTTAAAATAATAAAATTATTAAAAAATTGGAGGAATTAACATGAACAAAGATTTTCACGTAGGTATATTAGATTTTGAAACTTATCTTCCAGAAACAATGATTACTGCAGAGGAGTTGTCAAAGCAAGTAAATATTCCACCTGAAATTCTAAGAACCAAGATGGGTATTAACAGTAAGCACATTGGTGGGCCAGAAGATCATCCTGGAATGATGGCAACTAAAGCATCTAAAGCCCTATTAGAAAGGACAAAAATAAATCCAAAAGAAATAGATATGATATTATATGCAGGAGAAACATACGCAGAATATACTTGTTGGACAGTAGCAATAAAGATACAAAACGAAATAGGTGCTGATAATGCTTATGCATGGGATTTATCCTTTAGATGTGCAGGAACTCCATTGGCTTTAAAGGTTGCTAAGGATATGATGTATGCTGATGATACTTTGAATACTGTATTAATTGCTGGAGGAAATGCTAATGCTTATTTAATAGATCTTGAAGATCCAAATCAATCTAATATGTTTGATATGTCTCCAGGTGGATTTGCTTTAATTTTAAAGAGAGACTATATGGAAAATGAAGTCTTAGGATCTGGAATAATAACTGAACATATTTTCTGTGATGATGCAGTTGGAAAATGGGGTGGGACCCTAAATCCAATCACTGATGAAATCGGACAAGATCCAGAAAAGTTAAAGAAAGCAAGATTGCTTCACATGGAAGATCCTGCAAGAACAAAGCAGAATTTAGGTGTTTATTCTTTACCAGCTTTTACTGGAGCTGTTAGATTAGCGCTTAAGGCTTCAAATTTAAACCAAAGAGATATAGATTTTATAGGAATAACTCATATAGCTCCAAAAGCACATTATATTATTATGAATCAACTTGGTATAGATAGAGAAAAAACAGTATACCTAGCTGATGATGGTCATTGTGGACATGTTGACCAGTTCTTAGCAGTGAAATATGGATTAGAAAGAGGATTGGTAAAGGATGGAAGTGTGTGTGCACTTTTAGGAGCAGGTACTGGATATGGCTTTGCATGTAGTTTAGTTAGATGGGGAAAATCAAAATAATTGTCAATTGGAGGTATAAAAATGGAGAAATTTTATGAGATTTATAAAAATAAAGTAAAAAACATATCTGAAATTTTAGGTATGCTAAGATCAGATGACTTTATGATAAGTGCTTTAGGCGCTGGAGAACCTGTAGAAATACTTAATCAGCTTCATAAAATTAGAGAAAATGGTGTTAAGGGTTGTACTCTTACAAATTGTCTAGGCATGGGAGATTATGAATTTATAAAAAATCCTGAATATAAGGATACAATTTTTGTGGATGGTTGGTTTTTTTCCCTTCCATTGAGAAAGGCACACAAAAACGGAAATGTTAGCCATATGCCCCAACATTTAGATTCTGCATTAACTAAAAGATTATTTGCAACTGATAACAGGAGAAAAGTATTATTAGCATCGGCTTCTTCCATGGATAGTCATGGAAATCTAAGCTTGTCAGTAGGAACTACTTATGAAAAGCAACTTATAGATGCTGGAGCTCTAGTTATTATTGAAGTGAATCCATATATGCCTAGAACCTTTGGAGATACTCTTTTAAATATTAACCAGATAGATGCTATTTTAGAAGTGAGCCATGAGGTGCCAGCTATTCCTTATGTACCTTTTACAGAAAAGGATGCTATTATAGGCCCTTACATTGCAGATCTAGTTGAAAACGGAGCAACTATTCAATTGGGGATAGGTGGAATTCCTAATGCAGTTGCAGAAGGATTAAAAGGAAAGAAACACCTAGGAATTCACACTGAAATGTTTACTGATGGTATGGTAGATTTAGTAGAATGTGGTGCAGTAGATAATTCTATGAAAACTTTATATAAGGGAAAATCGATAACCACCTTTGCCCTTGGAACAAAGAAACTTTATGATTTTCTAGATGATAATCCTTCAGTAGAATTTAGAAACGGTGAGTGGACAAATAACTCTTATATAATAGGACAAAATTACAAAATGACCTCAATAAATACTTCTCTAGAAGTGGATTTATTTGGGCAATGCGCTTCAGAAGCTATTGGATCTGTTCAATTTTCAGGAACAGGAGGCCAAGCTAATACTGCATTAGGAGCTCAATTATCACCTAGCGGAAAGTCCATTATTGCCCTTTACTCAACTGCAAATGTTAAAAATCAACATGGAGAAAAGGAGCTTATATCTACAATAGTTCCAACCTTAAAACCAGGTTCCATAGTAAGCTTGTCAAGAAATGACGTTGACTATGTGGTTACAGAGTATGGTGTTGCATGGCTAAGAGGAAGGGCTATAAGAGAAAGAGTTGAAAGATTAGTAAACATAGCTCATCCAGATTTCAGAGATCAAATACGATTTGATGCCAAGAAAAATGGTATTTGGTAATTCAAATTTACCCCATAAATTATTATATATAAAGACTGCTTCTACACTTATACATATGTAGAAGCAGTCTTGTTATAATTGTTAATCCTTTTGTTATAACCAGTAAAGTTGCTAATGAGTCCAAATAATGTTACAATCCTGATATATAGCTATAAGGAGGAATTGCCTTGTTTGAGAATGTTATGCAAAATAAAGTAGACAAGTTACTTACAACCATATCCCCTTCAATTTTTAATAGGATTCCTCTGCCAATAAATTTTATTGATGAAGAAAGCAAGATAATTGTTATGAATCAACCCTTCTTAGACTTTATTGATGTTTCAATAAAGGATGTAGTTGGAAAACATATTTCTGAAGTTGATCCTACTGTTAGACTTCCCTTAGTTCTTAAAACTGGAGTTGCGGAAGTTGGAAGAAAACATAAATTTTTTAATGGTAAAGAAGCTCTTGTAGACAGGATACCTATATTTGATAATGGGAAGGTTGTAGGTGGTGTTGGAATTATCCTTCTTGATGATTTAAACAATATAGAACTAAGAAATAGCATCATCCATACTATTAATCCTAAAATTCCTGAAAACATTTTACAAATTTATAGAGCAAAATATACATTTGATGATATATTATCTGACTCCCCTTTAAGTAAAAAATGTAAATCTCAGGCAAAATCCTATGCAGTTACAGACTTACCTGTACTTATAACTGGAGAAAGCGGTGTTGGAAAAGAACTCTATGCCCATTCATTACATAATTTTAGCAAGAGAACGAATAATTCCTTTGTAAGTGTGAACTGTGCTGCTATTCCAGAGCATTTAATTGAGTCAGAATTATTCGGATATGAATCTGGTTCCTTCACAGGTGCTAGCAGTTCAGGAAAACAGGGAAAATTTGAATTAGCAGATGGGGGTACAATTTTTTTAGATGAAATAGGAGATTTACCTCTATCCATGCAAGCTAAACTACTAAGAGCATTACAGGAAAATCAAATAGAGAAAATAGGAAGCACCAAAGTAATAAATACAAACGTACGAATAATTGCTGCAACAAATTGTAATCTTGAAGAAAAGGTTGCAAGGAAAGAATTTAGATCTGATTTATATTACAGGCTTAATGTTTTAAACTTATATGTACCCCCTCTAAGAGAACGACCTCAGGATATTCCTCTACTTATAGATCATTTCATAACCACCTTTTATCAACGATATGGAATATATAAAAAATTTTCTCAGGAAATTGTCGGTATTCTTATGAAATATAATTGGCCAGGAAATATAAGAGAATTAAAAAATATTGTAGAAAGACTTGCTGTTATTTCTCCTAATGATATAGTAGCAAAAGAATATATACCTCAATATATTCTTGAAGCTAGCCATAGAAGTGCAGCCAAAAGCTATTTGCCCTTATCATCTTCGAAAGGTTCTTTAAATAATATTTTAGAAGAAGTAGAAGCACAAATTATATTGGATACTTTAAAATCTTGTAATCACAATAAATCTCAAGCAGCAGATTTACTTGGAATACCTCGAATGACTCTATATAGAAAATTAAAGAAAATGAATTTGGATGATTAGTTATTGAATCTACGATTCTAGTAAAAATAACTGCATTGTATGAATTTTTTCATAGATAGCAGTTATTTTTGTTTATATAGAGACTTATATATTAACAATACAAATTTTTTTTAAATTGCCCATAATGAAATTATTTAAGTTAGGATAATAATATAAAAAAGTAATCCATGTGTTCTTTTATGCTAATATGTGTGTTCTCAATATTATAATTCTAATAATTATGCAAAATCAATATTGTAAGATATAGGCAAATGATATACAATTAATATGAGAGTCATATCATATTGCATTTTTTATTTAAGCTATAATATATGTTAATTCAGAAAGGAAGAGTGAAAAAATGATATCTAATATTAAAAGGAAAGAAATCAATACTAGCCGACTTAAAGTTTCTTATATTGAAAAAGGTGACACTTCAAAGGATCTTCTTATTCTTGTTCACGGTAATACTTCCTCAAACATTTTTTATTTAAGAAATATAGAAGAGTTAAGCTGTGATTTTCACGTTATAGCCCCTGATTTAAGAGGCTATGGATTTTCTGAAAAGCTTCCTATAGATGCAGTACAAGGTCTCAAAGTGTGGAGCGAAGATTTAAGATCATTTCTAAAAGCTCTAGGCATTTCTAAAAAGCCTCATTTACTTGGTTGGTCAATGGGTGGCGGTGTTGTTATGCAGTATGCAATTGATTATCCAGAGGATGTTGCCTCCTTAACACTTGTTAATCCTCTTTCTCCCTTTGGTTACAGTGGCACTAAAGATGAAAAAGGTACTAGGAATAATGAGTTCTATTCAGGAACAGGTGGCGGTACAGTAAATCAGGCCTTTGTACAAGCATTAAGGGACAAGCTTAGAGATTCCTCAAATCCTTTCTCTGCCACATCTGTATTAAAATCATATTTTGCACCAGACTATAAAATAGATCCTGAATGGGAAGAAATATTTGTTGACAGCATGCTTCAAATGGGAATCGGAGATGATTTTTATCCAGGAAATTACATACCCTGCTCAGAATGGCCATTTACTGCTCCAGGAGATAAGGGAATTGGGAATGCCATGTCTCCAAAATATGTTAATCTATCATCAATTACAGATATAAATCCAAAGCCTCCTATACTTTGGTTTAGAGGAGCTAAGGATGCTATAGTATCAGATACTTGCATGCTGGATATAGGCTATCTTGGGAAGCTTGGATATGTGCAAGGCTGGCCTGGAGATGAGATATTTCCTCCCCACCCAATGGTTACCCAAACTAGATTTATACTAGAAAAATATATGCAAAATGGTGGAACCTATGAAGAATTTGTATTTGAAGATGCAGGTCATGGTCCTAATGTTGAAAAGCCTAAAGAATTTAATGAAAAGCTAGTATCTTTCATTAAAAACACAAAATAAGTTATTTATCAACCTACTTGTTTATATATGCTAATAACATCCCTCAGATTTTTATAATAAAATAAAAAGGTCACTTTTTAGGGACCTTTTTATTTTATTTGTTTCTATATGAAAAACATCACTCTTTAATATACTAAAGCTTTACTTTTCCTTCAGAATCTTCTGTAATTCATCCATAAATGTATTAATATCCTTAAACTGTCTATACACTGAAGCAAATCTAACATAGGCAACATCATCAATCTTTTTTAGTTTTTTCATTATTAGTTCCCCTATAAGATTACTTGTTACCTCCTGCTGCATTGAATTATATATTTGCTTTTCTACATCGTCAGCAATTCCTTCAATCACTGATATTGATACAGCTCTTTTTTCACATGACCTAATAAGACCAGTCATTATCTTTCTCTTATCAAATGGCTCCCTGCTCCCGTCCTTTTTTACTACATACACTGGAATATCTTCTACCTTCTCATATGTGGTAAATCGTTTCTGACAATTTAAACATTCTCTCCTTCTCCTAATGGATGCATTATCCTCAGTAGGTCTTGAATCAATAACCTTTGTTTCAATGTGATTACAAAATGGACACTTCATACTTAACCTCCGATAATAACCTTGTATTTTATAATAAATTATATCTTTAGAAATGTATATTGTCCATATAATAAATTTTTTTCATTCTAATATAACCAATTATGAGCTTTATATTTGCTTTATCATATCAATTGCCTGATTATTGCTGCTCTTAGTAGACCTATCAACTAGAATTATATCTATTCCAATAGTTTTAATCTGATTCCACTTTATATGTATTTCATCCTTCTTTTTAAATATGGATAGTAAGCCGTTTTGAGATGGAATAACAAGCTCTTCAATTTTAGTAAAATCTTCATTAAAAACAATATCGCCAATAAAGCCAAGTCGCCTGCCTTCTGAAATTTCTACTATCTCCATCTGTCTTAGTTGGGATAATACAATTACATCCTTGTCCATTATTTTTTCCTTCAACTTCCTCACCTCCATCAATCTATTATATTCCTATTCCTTTTGATATATTAAAATTCTAATGAATTTTTAAATAATATTTAATTCCTTAGAAATTGATAATAGAGTCTGATATTTAACTATCAGACTCTATGGGTTAGATATATTTTCTCATATGATTTAGTGCTGTCTTCTCTAATCTTGATACCTGTGCTTGAGAAATACCAATTTCATCTGCAACCTCCATTTGTGTTTTTCCCTCAAAAAATCTTAAATTGAGAATTAGTTTTTCCCTGTCATTCAACTTCTGTAGTGCTTGTTTAATTGAAATATTTTCTATCCAACTATCATCGATATTTTTACTATCACTTATCTGATCCATAACAAAAATAGCATCTCCACCATCATGGTAAATAGGTTCAAATAGGGAAATGGGATCTTGAATTGCATCTAATGCGAAAACCACATCCTCCCTAGGCAAATTAAGTTCCTTAGCAATTTCTGAAATGTTAGGCTCCTTGTTATTGGCTGTAATTAACTTATCCCTTACTTGTAGTGCTTTGTATGCAATATCTCTTAAAGACCTGCTTACTCTTATTGAATTATTATCCCTTAAATACCTTCTAATTTCTCCAATTACCATAGGGACTGCATATGTAGAGAATCTTACATTTTGCCCTAAATCAAAATTATCAATAGCTTTGATTAATCCAATACACCCAACTTGGAATAGGTCATCAACGTTTTCGCCTCTATTATTAAACCTTTGAATTACACTAAGTACAAGTCGAAGATTTCCCTGGATGAATTTTTCCCTGGATGAATTATCTCCATTTCTTATTTTTATGATTAATTGCCTCATTTCAACATTTGTTAGCACAGGTAATTTTGATGTGTTAACTCCACAAATTTCAACTTTATTTGTTATCATAAAGAAATTCATCCCCTTCAGTTTGTTGTATTAAAATTATTTCCGTGGGAGATTTCTTTTATTCATAATATAGATATTAAGAAGTATTCTTCACAAATTGGACATGTATACCTAAAAAATAATCCAGGCATCACACCTGGATTACTTTATTAAATCATTCTATTAATTTCTTTTTTCAATCTTTTAATTATTCTCTTTTCTAGTCTTGAAATATAAGATTGGGAAATTCCTAATATATCAGCTACCTCTTTTTGGGTTTTTTCTCCTCCACCCTGAAGCCCAAATCTAAGTTCCATTATTTGCTTTTCTCTAACACTTAATTTACCCATTGCATTTTTTAACAACTGTTTTTCCACTTCATCCTCAATATAATGATATATTAGATCATTCTCAGTTCCTAATATATCTGAAAGAAGCAATTCATTCCCATCCCAATCAACGTTTAATGGCTCATCAAAGGATATCTCCGCCCTTATCTTGCTATTTCTTCTTAAATACATTAATATCTCGTTTTCTATACATCTTGATGCATATGTTGCTAGTTTGATTTTTTTTCCTGGATCGAATGTATTTACAGCTTTAATAAGGCCAATTGTTCCAATTGAAACTAAATCCTCAATACTTATACCAGTATTTTCAAATTTCCTAGCTATGTAAACAACTAATCTAAGATTTCTTTCTATCAAAATAGCTCTTACTTCTTCATTCCCCTCTTTTAATTGTTCTACAAGCTTTTTTTCTTCCTCACTGCTCAATGGTGGAGGAAGTGCTTCATTTCCCCCAATATAGTAAACCTCTTTTTGAGAAAAAATCCACCACTGTACTCTTGAAATAATACCTTTAATGCTTCCAACAATTTCTTCAATGCAATGTTTAATATTTTCCACTAATATTCCCCCTTAATAATGCCAGGATAGGTTAATGCCTGATAATCTCCTGCATTTGAAATAGGCTTGTTGTATAAGGCAATTATTGGTTCCTTAACTACATTTGTTTTTGATTTGAGTCTACTTATTACTAGATCCATCCTTATTCCAATTAGTATTCCATTTTCCACACCCAGTGCTTTATAGGGAATTATTCTTATTCTAGATTTTAGTTCTGAATCCATTATCCTTTTTTTAAATATTTCATAGCTATAATCGTTTAAAATTACTTCCCTTAACTCATCAGGCAGAATATCAATTATTGTTTTATAGTACACAATTATAATTGGCATATTAGTAATAGGGTCCTTTAATGAATTTCCAGTATCAATTAAAGCAGTAATATTGCATTTTCTTTTATTCAATACTATCTCCAGCTCAATCATTGTTTTTTCATTTGCATAATATCCTTCAAAATAATCAAAGCCGAACTTTATAAAAATTATTGCTATTATACTTCCTATAATTATATACTCAGGGGATGGTGAAACCCTCGAAATAAATAATGCCCCATTGATTATTTCAGGTGTTGGATTATTCAGGTAAAGTATCCCTAATAAAAACCCTCCAATTATAAATGCTTCTAAATAAAACAATATTAGTATTTTAAGAAATTTTTTTAATTCATTTGGAGAAAAAGCAATAATTATCATTAATACTGATACCATGTATTTCATAATAACTGAATAAAATATATGTAAATCAGGATAAAAAACAACTAATACATATAAAGCACCAATAAATGCTGCAATAACAAGCCTCCACTTTTTAGTCCTGCACTTACAAAATCTATTTATAAAGTACAGAAGTAAATAATTCATAAAAAAATTCTCAATGATAAGAACATCAATATAAATAACTTCTTTCATACTCCCACCTCCGTGGGACATCTCTTATTCTTATTATAGAACTAAGAACATGTAAAATTTGTCACTTTATAATTATGTAAATACAAAATTTTCCTCTATATTATGTCAAAATAATTAAAATTACTTATAAGCATAGTAATTTTAATAAAAAAAAGAAGGAATAAAATTCCTTCTTTAATATCTCTTTTGCCTTTGATTTCTAAAAATTGGAGGTATGTCTAGATTATCAGAATCAATATCTACATTAATGTCTCTATTAGCTTGATGTACTTCAGTATTCATATTTGTATTTGTATTTGTATTTATATTTGTACTAACATTTGTATTAATATTAATTTTGTCTTTCCTAACTTCACGTTCACCCATAGGTTTATCAAATCCAGTTGCAATTACAGTAATCCTAACCTCATCACCAAGCTCTTCATTTATTACTGCTCCAAAAATAATATTTGCATCAGGATCTGCTGCTTGTTTTACCTGATCAGCAGCCTCATTAACTTCAAATAGAGTAAGGTTTGGCCCACCTGTAATATTTAGCAATACTCCAGTTGCTCCATTTATTGTTGTTTCAAGTAGAGGACTTGAAATAGCTTGTTTAGCAGCCTCAACAGCTCTGTTATCATCAGATGCACATCCTGTACCCATGTGGGCTAATCCCCTATTTAGCATAATTGTTTTAACATCTGCAAAATCCAAGTTAATAAGCCCTGGTATTGTAATCAAATCCGATACACCCTGAACACCTTGTCTTAAAACATCATCTGCAAGTTTAAAGGCATCAGTCATAGTTGTTTTTTTGTCAACTACCTGAAGTAATCTATCGTTTGGTATTGTAACAAGAGTATCAACCTTTTCCTTAAGTCTTAATACACCCTGTTCTGCATGTACCATTCTCTTTCTTCCTTCAAACATAAATGGCTTTGTAACTACTCCAACAGTTAAAATTCCCAGTTCCTTAGCAATTTCAGCCACTACTGGTGCTGCACCAGTTCCAGTTCCACCACCCATACCTGCTGTTATAAATACCAAATCTGCTCCTTTTATGGACTGAGCAATTTCTTCCTTACTTTCCTCGGCAGCCTTTTGTCCAACTTCAGGATTTGCTCCAGCTCCTAAACCCCTTGTGAGCTTGTCCCCTATTTGTATTTTCTGACTTGCCTTAGATAAATATAAAGCCTGTTTATCTGTATTTATTGATATAAATTCTACTCCCTTTAATCCAGCCTCTATCATTCTATTTACAGCATTATTTCCGCCTCCACCAACACCAATAACCTTTATCTGAGCAGATTGATCAACATCAAATTCAAAATCTAGCACATGAAAACCTCCCTTTCCTATCGTCATTTATATATTTCATTTTATAACATTATACTAATATTTTCTACTATACAAATTTAGTAATTAAAATAATTCCGCAAAAAAATCTTTAATTTTCTGAAGCCATCCAAAGTTAAAGGATTTTTTTTCATTTTCGTAATCCTCATCCTCCATTATATCATCATCATAATTTAATGTGTTATTATGAATAGATTTGTTTATAATAGAGCTTGTCTTCTTATTTTTTAATGTATACATAGCAATACCAGCTGCTGCAGAATATATTGGATTTGCAACACCTATATAATTTGGATATCCAAGTCTAATTGGAACCTCAAAATAACTCTGAGCAACATCAAGAATGCCCTTTATATTAAATAGACCTCCCCCAGTTATTACTACTCCTGCTGATAAACCCTCCATTTGATTGCTCTCTCTTAGCTGCTTATCTATAAGATATAAAATCTCAGAAACTCTCGCTTCAATTACTTGGGCTATATCCATTAAGTGAATTTCCTTTTCTCCCTTTCCTGCAATATTATTTATTTTTATAATTTCATCATTTCCTATCAAATTAAGGGAAGCAGCTCCATACTGTTTTTTAATATGCTCTGAATCTGCTGATGATATTTTACAAACAATAGAAATATCATTTGTTATATGATTCCCACCAACAGGTATTACCTTAGTAAAAACAAGAGAACCTTTTTTAAAAATAGATATGTCCGTTGTTTCAGCTCCAACGTCAACTAGTGCAACTCCGAGTTCCTTTTCATCTTCATTTAATATTATTGTTGAGGTGCCTAAAGGCTCAATTATAATTCCATCTATAGTTAAACCTGATCTTTGAACACACCTAATGATATTTTGAACTGTAGTACAGGAAGCAACAACAAGGTTTGCATCTACCTCAAGTCTCACACCAACCATACCAATCGGATCTCTAATTTCATCATATCCATCAACAATAAATTGTTCAGGTATAATGTCAATTATTTCTTTATCAGGGGTTACAGCCACAACCTTAGCAGCTTGTATAACTCTTTTTACATCCTCTGCTGTAATCTCTCTATCTTCTCTAGAGACAGCTATTACTCCCTTGGTTTTATGTAAAGAAGCATATCCCCCAGCAATGTTTACAAATACGGATTTTACTTCTCTATTCGACATCTGCTCAGCTTGTTTTACAGCATTTTTTATAGATTCTACAGTAGAATCTATATCGACAATTATCCCTTTTTTTACACCTTTACATTCGGAGGTTCCTACACCAAGTATGTTGAACTGCTTTTTATTAATTTCTGCAATTAAAACACATACCTTTGATGACCCTATATCTAATGATACTGCTATATTGCTCATTTACCAATTTGCCTCCTTTAAAATAATTACCTCATAAAATATTTCAACAAAGAATGAAGATTCCCTTTAAAAAAATAAAATTTTAATCAAATTTTATTTATATATTTTACATAAATAGTTTTTAAAACACAAAATCTATTATACAAAATACTTCTTCAATTCAATTAATGTAATATTTACATTAATTGAATTCTATATTTGGCTATATATAATTAGTTTTCGTAATTTAATTATACAAACTTTAATTATTTATGTACAGTTATATATGAAAAAAAATAGCCAGTTTTATTAAAAACTGGCTATTTAGGTATAATTGAATATTCATCATCTGATAATTTCCCACTTGAAGATATTTTAATGTTAGATAAGCGCTCGTTATTTAAATATAGTTTTCTAAAACTCATAAACTTATAAGCACCATCTAAGGTTAATGCATACTGAAGTCCATCTGGATCACCAATTGCTAATATCTCAAAGGGGGGCGCAATATTCTCATCATTAATCTCAATTAACAAACCTTCACAGGTTATGGCAGTATCCATAGTAATTCTTTTCCCATTAATAGATATCGCTTCTGCTCCTGCACTCCTTAAATCATTAACCATATACATCAAATCAGCATCATGGGTAATACTATTATAAAGATCATCTTCGTCGATATAGTAGGTCTTATGCCTATCATTTATTGTTATCTTTATACCAGGTCCCTCTACATCAGAATTTCCATAGAATTTTTTTAAATCAGTCAGTTCCTTTTCCATTGTTGCAATAATATCCTTATTGGAGTCATAGCCATTCTCGTAACTATATAATTTATTGCTAAGCTCTCCATATTCCTTATACAACCCCTTGATTTCCACCCTTAACTCATTTAACTGAGCACTTGTATTCTGATATTCTCTGAGGGTTAAAAACCTAGTAGGATTAGCTTTAGTGTTTATTAAAAAAGCTGTTAAAACAACTCCAGTCAAAATTCCGGAAAACAGCAAGAGTATCTTACCCTCATCGACTTTCATCCCTATTCCTCCCTATGCTTAAGCCTTTTCCTGCTATTTTCAATAAACATTCTTCTCATAACTGAAAAATTATCAAAAAGCCTCTTTCCAAATACAAATACTGCTGCATAAAATATTGGAACATTCAATCTATCTCCTAAATATGTTAATCCTGCAGCTAAAAGTATATTTCCAAAAAAACCAGAAATAAAAATATCCCTATCAAACTTTTTTTCCATTGCTGCTCTTGCTCCACCAAAAACCGAATCCAGTGCTGCAAGTATTGAAACTGGTACATATAATGCTACTGATGATAATATATCTATTTTAAGAAAGAAACCAAGTAAAATTCCAATTGCGAGTCCAATCAATGGTATCAAATAAAACACCTTCCTCACTTACTTTATATATTTAAAATCGAGACTCTTACCGTATTTTAAAATTGTTACATTATCTTTTTTATCACGGCTTACTATAAATCCATTACTAGCTATTGACTCTAAAATATTTCCAGGTATTGAAAAAGCGCTAAAAAGTAAATCAGGATTCCCTATTGCCTTTATTACTACTTTTTGAGTAGGATCAATTCTATTATCATTAATTTTTATTACATTTCCAACCTCTCTAATTGCGGTTCTTCCAGTAAATCTTTCACCATTTATTGAAATTGCCTCAGCTTCATTTGTTGAATTAAGTTCATTTACTACCATTAGTATAGTATCATATCCTATTGAATTATAAACTGACTGTGTAACATCCACTGGAGGTGATATGGTTATTTCAAGACCTGGACCATTATCTTCCTCAAGTCCTGCTAATTTTCTTAAGTTATCTAGCTCATCCTTCATTTTTTTTGCGGCAGTGGAATCATTTGCTACTGCCTTTTCATACTCGTCAACCTTATCCTGATATTCCTTTACCACCAAATTTAATTCATCCTTTTGCTTATTAAGGCTTTCAATTTCCTTTGTCATATCTTCATATTGCCTTGAAGAACTCTTGATTTGAGTGCTTCTATTTGCTTTAAATTGAAAGGTAATCATAAATCCTAAGATAACACAAATAAGTCCTATCCATATTTGAGAAACAAATTTTTTCATAAAGCATCCTCCTTTCAGCTTTCCTTAAATATTACAGTATACTCCGATTGAAGCTTTAACACTTCAATTGTACCCATCTTTCCTTTAACAGCCTCACTTGTTAATACATTATAAGCATATGTTAGTTTGCTGTTTAAATCTGTCCAATCTCCAATTTTTATAAATAATCCATCCATTGTCTTAAAAGTAATGTTATATGGATCTTCTATGTTAATACTATAAATTAGCCCATTATATTCCTCATAATCACTTAATGTTAATATAGTCTCAAGTGCATCCTGTTTAATCTTATCCTCTTTAATTAGATTCAAACCTGGCACATATTGTTCCACATTAATTCCTTCAATTAAAGGAATCTCTCCATTTGGAAATTTATTTATAACCTGAACCATTTTACCATTATTATCCACATTTATAAATGAATTTTGAAATTTTATTAAACCCTTTATTTGCTTTTCTATAACTCTTATAACCAATGTTGAAGGAAGCTTTCTTCTAATATTAATTCCTTCAATATATGGGTTCTTTTGAATATTAACCTCAAGCTTATTCTTATTAACTAAAAATAAATTTTCTCCTTTTACATTAGATAATACTGTAACCTCTTCAGTGGTAACAAAATTATTATTTTCAACAATAATTTTGCTTACATTAAAATACTCTGATTTAAACATCAAAATTAATAATGCACAAATAAATATTATCAGCATTAATAGTTTAAGTATTCTTCTTCTTTTTCTAATCTTATTTTCAATTTTATCCTTTGCCATATAACAACCTCATTTTTAGATAACTCTATATGGTTATCGTGATTTTCAATTTTATCTCAGACAAAATATAACATTTATACATTATATTTTAAATCTCAATAAATATATATTACCCCCCTGTATTATTTTACAACATCAGGGGGGAAATAACCACTAGTCAAAACAAAGTTTTGAAAATTTTAACGTTAAAATGATAAAAATAGTTTATCTTATAAAGGCTTATTTCTATACTAATTCTTTTTCTCGTATCTTGAAATATTTAACAACAATCCTAGGGACACCATTGTAAATAAAAGAGATGATCCTCCATAACTGATAAGGGGCAGGGTAACTCCTGTAATAGGCATAAAAGAGGATACAACAAGAAAATTAATACTCGATTGAACTGCAATAAGTGCAGTTATTCCTGCTGCCACTAGACTTCCAAACTTGTCTTTACAACTTAAGGCAATCTTAAGTCCTCTCCACACTAAAAGTGCAAATAAAAGTATAACTATCCCCACTCCTAAGAATCCAAGTTCTTCACCTATGATTGCAAAAATGAAATCATTCTGAGCTTCTGGAATGTAATATTGTTTTTGTCTGGACATACCAAACCCCATTCCAAATGGGCCACCTGCTCCTAAAGCATACAGTGATTGTATTGCCTGGTATCCAGTATCCAGGGGATCTGCCCATGGATTTATAAACCCTGTAAACCTTGCCATTCTGTAGGGCTCAATTGCAATTGCAATAACAGCTAATGAAACACCACAAACAGCTATCCCAAATAAATGGCTCATTTTTGCTCCACCTACGAACAGCATTAAAAGTGCTACTGCCATTACAATAACAGCTGTACTCATATTAGGTTCAATAATTATTAATCCAGCAAAGATCCCTCCTACAAGTAAAACCGGAAATACTCCCTTCAAAAAGCTTTTAATCCTTTCTCCCTTTCTAGATATATTGTCAGACAAATAAACAATAAGCATTATTTTTGCTAACTCCGAGGGTTGAATTCCCAAGCTTCCAATACCAATCCATCTACTAGCTCCATTTTTATCCGGCATAAAAAGAACAAGAACTAGCAATGCAATTGTAATAAACATACCAAAATTTATTAATTTTCTATTTCTAAGCTTTTTATAATCAAAATTAGAGGTAAAAATCATTGCTCCTATTCCTAATCCAGCCCAAATAAGCTGTCTTTTTAAATGGTGATAGCTATCATTGTAAAACTGTCTGTCCTCATACATGCTTGCACTAAAAACCATGTTTATACCTATAGCAAGAAGTATGAGTATAACTATAAAAAGCGGGAAATCTATAGGTCCTTTTTTTTCTTTCATAATAATGATAGCCCCCCTAGAAACTTATTGCTAAAAATCCTAATAAGCAAAATATAGCTGTAATTATACTAAATACTGCTACCACTTTTGTTTCATGCCACCCTTTTAGTTCAAAATGATGGTGTATAGGTGCCATTTTAAATAATCTCTTTCCTCCAGTTAATTTAAAATACCCTACCTGAAGAGTAACGGACAAGGTCTCAATTACATAAATGATTCCAATAATTACAATTATAAATGGCATCTTTAATAACACAGCCATAGCTGATACAGCGCCTCCTAATGCAAGTGAGCCTGTATCCCCCATCATTACCTGGGCAGGATATGAATTATATCTTAGAAAGCCTAATAAACCACCAACAAGTGCACCACAAAATATAGACAAATCAGTCATTTGCAATGCATAGGTAACTAAAACAAAGAAAACTCCAATAATTAATGTAACACAAGATGCAAGTCCATCAAGGCCGTCTGTAAGATTAACTCCATTTACTACAGAAACTATTACAAATATCATAAAGGGTATATACCATATTCCTAAATCAAACATTATATTAGTATAAGGTATGTGTATTGCACTTCCTATATTACTGTTTGTATATGCAAAGTAAACAAGTATGAATGCAAAGGCTATTTGCCCTATAAGCTTTTGATAAGCCCTTAATCCTAAGTTCTTTTTCCTTTTTATTTTTAATGTATCATCTAAAAAACCTATTAAACCAAACCCTAGAGTAGTGATAATTGCAACTATTGCTGCACCAGTCATTTTTGGTGAGACTATAATTACTGTTATTGCTGTGCTAAGTATAAACATTATTCCACCCATTGTTGGTGTACCAGACTTTTTTAAGTGGCTTTGTGGTCCTTCTTCTCTAATGCTTTGGCCAAATTTAAAAACTCTTAATGCAGGTATCACAATTATTCCTAAGAGCAATACAATTACGCATGAAACTATGGTTGCATAAATTGTAATTTGCATATCTGCTGGATTTCCCATATGCATTCTACCTCTCCTTCCTGTCTTCAACTATAAAATTTGTTATATATTCCATGTTCATTCTTCTTGAAGCTTTAATTAATATAACATCCTTGGGCTTTACCAGACATTTTATATTAAGACAGGCTTCTTCCCTTGTTTTAAAATAGTAGCTTTCAATATGTTTTTTACCCTCTTCATATATAGAAACAGCTTGATCTCCTACTGCTATTAATATATCGCACTTATCCTGTGCATATTCCCCTGTGTTTCGATGAGCCTCTTCAGAATAACTGCCCAGTTCATACATATCACCTAAAATGGCAATTTTTCTGTTGTTCTTATATGCTGAAAGAACATCTAAAGCAGCCTTCATAGAGTCAGGGTTAGCATTATAGCAATCATTAATAATCTTGACTCCATCCTTAAGCTCAATTATATCCATACGCATTTTTCCTGGGTTAAACTTAAGAATTCCAGCTTTCATTTGTTCAACATCCACATCATATATATCTCCAATAGCAATTGCATAAAGTGCATTATAAACATTATGTATTCCAGGCAAATCAATTTTAAAAAGATGTTTATAACCTCTTAACTCAACAGTGAACTCTATTCCATACTCTCCAAGATTATTAATATTAACTGCATTATAATCTCCATTTCCATTAATAGATACTCTTAGAATTTTATAGCTTTCATTATTTATTTTAGATAAATACTCATCATCAGAATTAATAATCAGTACATTATTACTAGTGAAGTATGTAGTTATTTCCATTTTTGCTTTAAGTATATTCTCTCTGCTACCTAGGTTTTCGATATGAGCAGTGCCTATATTTGTAATAACACATACATCAGGTCTTGCCATATCAGCAAGTCTTTGGATTTCTCCTGGATTATTCATTCCCATTTCAAGTACAGATATTTCATGATTTTTATTTAAATTAAACAATGTATGTGGAAGTCCAATTTCATTATTAAAATTCTGCTGTGTTTTGTGAACATTAAACTTCTCTTGAAGCAAGGCTGCAATCATTTCCTTTGTACTTGTCTTTCCAGTACTTCCTGTAACAGCTATTACTGGTATATGAAATTTTTGTTTATAACATGATGCAATTTTTTTTAATCCATCTAATGTATCATTAACAACTATAATTGGATAATCACACTCAATATCTCGAGATACAACTGCTACTGCTGCACCTCTTTTAAAAACCTCATGAATAAAATTATGCCCATCAAAGCTATCACCAATAAGTGCAATAAATAGTTCACCCTTCTTAATATTTCTACTATCTGTAGAAACACCATTAATTTCAAAATCCTTTGTTATGTTTTTAGCTCTTCCTTTTAGGCAATTAACTATTTCATTTATTTTTAAGCTTTCCATTATGCCTCCTCCTTAAGCAATTCGTGAACAATCTCCCTTTCATCAAAATGAATGGTTTCACTCTTTAATACCTGATAGGTTTCATGTCCCTTACCTGCAATTACAATTACATCACCAGGTTGCCCCATTTTGAGAGCATTTTCTATTGCTTTTTTTCTGTCTTTTATTATAACATAACTACAATTAGTTTGATCAATTCCGGGCAAAATGTCATTAATAATATCCATTGGTTCCTCAGTTCTTGGATTGTCTGAGGTTACAATGCAAAAGTCTGATAAGCTCCCAGCTGCCTTTCCCATTAATGGTCTTTTACTCTTATCCCGATCCCCACCACAACCAAAAAGTGTTATAAGTCTGTTATTTGTGTATTCTCTGGCTGTTTTTAAAATATTTAATATTCCATCAGGTGAATGGGCGTAATCTATTACAATAGTAAAACCTCTTTTAGAATTTATTTTTTCACTTCTTCCAGGTACCTTTTCTAATGCTTCCAGTCCTTTAACAATGAAATTCAAGGGTATTCCTAAAGCAATTGCTGTTGCTGCACAACCTAAAGCATTATACACATTAAATTTACCAGGAAGGTGGAGGTTTACAGGATGAATTTCATTTTTATACCCTAGTGTAAAGCTAGTTCCTTCTCCTGAAATTATTACATCTTCAGCAAAAACATCTGCTTTTTTCTCAATTCCATATGTGATTATATTGCATTGAACTTCTTCACTGATTCTTTTTCCATATTCATCATCAATATTAATTACTGCATTCTCACAACTTTCAAAAAGCTTCATTTTTGCTCTAAAATAATTTTCCATATTCAAATGAAAATCCAGATGGTCCTGAGTTAAATTCGTAAAAATTCCCACCTTGAATTTTATTCCAAACACCCTGTCTAATGCAAGTGAATGGGAAGATACTTCCATTATACATTCCTCCACACCCTTATGATGCATTCTAGAGAGCTTTTTTTGTAAATCCATGGATTCTGGTGTGGTTCTTTTAGCTACTTCAACCTCATCATCAAATATGTTATAAATTGTGCCCATTAACCCTGTTTTAATTCCACTCTCATTTAAAATGGACTTGAGCATAAATGATGATGTAGTTTTGCCATTAGTACCTGTAATACCAACAATACTCATACTATTAGAGGGATTGCCATAAAAATTTGATGAAATTTGAGCCATTGCCTTCCTTGTATCCTCTACTTTTATCAAGGTTACATCTCCACTTGCATCAACCTCCTTGGATATTACCAAAGCACTAGCTCCAGAATTAATAGCATTATTTGCAAACAAGTGTCCATCAGTTTTTATACCTGGAATACAAAAAAACAAACTATCCTTCCCAACAGTAGCTGTATTATATGACAATTCACTAATCTCTCTGTTATTTCCCTCAATTTTAATTACATTGACATTATGTAAAAGTTCTGATATTTGCATACATAACCTCCCTAATACTATTTAACACAACATGACATAATGTCATGTTGTGCTATTTTTAATCTTCAGGTTCTTCCAGTATAATTCTAATTGTTGTATCTTTATTAACTTCAGTTCCTGGATCTATATCCTGTGAGGCACCTATTCCATCCCCCATAAAGGATATATTTAGTCCTAATGAATCAGCAATACCTAATATTTCTTTTTTAGTCATACTTGTAAAACTAGGAACTCCGATCTTATTATTCTTATTAGTTTCCACTCCAAGATACACTTCTATCCTTGTATTTTCTTTTACCTGCACACCTGGTTTCGGACTAATGTCATATACAATATTCCCTGTGCCTTGAATATCTACATTTATTTTATTATTTCTTAATACCTTTTCAGCCTCAGCGGATGTCATTCCTCTAACCTCAGGGATAATAACCTCCCTAATCACTTTAGGATTTTTAATATCCTCCAAATCAGGCTGAATATCAAGATATCTAAATGTATCCTCCATAATTGCCTTAACAATAGGTCCTGCTGTTGATCCGGAATAATAGTTATTCGGATCTGGCTCTTTTATTGAAACCATTATAATAATCTCTGGGTCATTACTTGGTGCCATTGCCACAAATGTTGAAATATACTTACCTGCAGCATATCTTCCATTTTCAACTAGCTGGGCAGTTCCTGTCTTTCCTCCAATGTGATACCCTTCAATATATGCCTTTTTTCCTGCACCTAGTGTAACTACTGATTCAAGTATTCCCCTAAGTTTTCTTGAGGTTTCAACAGAGATAACCTGTTTCACAACCTTAGGCTCAATTTCCTTAACTACTGATGTATTTCCATCCTCATCTGTATTAATTATTCTTTTTACCAAGTGGGGTTCTATCATTTTCCCATCATTTGCAACTGCTGCAAGTGCTGTCATATATTGAATTGGCGTAACAGCAATTCCCTGACCAAAGGCTTCTGTAGCAAGCTCTACTGGTCCAACCCTTTCTATAGGAAGTAGAATGCCCTTTTCCTCTCCTGGATAATCTACATTGGTTTTCTTTCCAAATCCAAATGCATTGTAATATTTATAAAGGGTCTCCTTTCCAATCTTTTCGCCTAGCTCCATAAATCCAACATTACATGAATTTTGAAGTATTTGTGCAAAGGTTTGCTCCCCATGACCCTGGTGTTTCCAACAACTTATTGTTGTTCCTGAAACCTTTAAAGATCCTCTACAGTAAAACTTGCTATTATCGCTTACCAGATTTTCCTCCATGGCTGCTGCCGCAGTAATTACCTTTAATATAGATCCAGGCTCAAAATTCTCATTAACAGCTCTATTCTTCCAGGATTCCATTGCTTCCTGTAATGGTAATGAACTAGGTGCAGGGTTGTTGGGATCATAATCAGGTTTATTGGCCATTGCTAAAATCTCACCTGTTTTAGGATCCATTACTATTGCTGTAATTTGTTTTGCTTTATTATCTATCAAGCCCTTATCTATTGCCTTTTCAGCAAAGTATTGAATAGATTCATCTATTGTAAGCACTATATCATTTCCATTTTTAGGTGATATGTAATTTGCCAAGCTATTAACCATCTCTCTATGATATGCATCTGTTTCCCCAACAAATCTACCAGGAACTCCGTTTAGTTCTTCATTATAGAAATATTCAACTCCTGCCCGACCTTCTCCATCTGAGTTTATGCTTCCTAAAACTTGAGCCAAAAAATTGCCATTTGGATAGTATCTTTTTGTATCTTCTGTAATAACTATCCCTGGCAGCTTTAATTCTCTTATTTTGTTTGCCTGTTCCCTTTCTATCCTTCTAGCTATTGTAGTACTCGACATTGGTAACCCATTTTTTAATTTACTATTTAATTTTTTAACAACATATTCCTCTGTTAAATTTAGTATTGGTGCTATTTTCGCAGCTATTTCCTCTTTAGTAATTTTTTTACTTCCATCCGCGTTTTCTGCTTCATTTACTTCCTTTAAAAATGCGTCAATTCTTTCCACATTACCACTAACTGCAAGAGGCCTTCCATTTCTATCCAGAATTTTCCCTCTTTTAGCTTCAATTCTAGTATCACTTGTCCATTGATCCACAGCCCATTGCTGAAGCTTGGGAGACCATACTATTTGTACATATGCATATCTACCAATAATAACAGTCTGCACAAAAAATATAATCAATAGTAATCCTACAATTCTTTTTCTGACTGTAATATTAGTTTTAGGTTCCACATTCAAAAATATAACCCCCTAATGTATTAGTCCAATTACTTTTTGTATAAATTCAGTAGCTGCTGTTTTTTTGCCTTCCTTTAACTGCTCACTGGATGATGTAAGGGGTTTTACATCAATATAAACAACTTGTGATTTATCTGGAATTATCATTCCAAGTTTTCCTACAGCTGTTTCCTCCAAGCTTTTAATATTATTCAACTTAGCCATTTGAACCCTTGTATTTTCATTTGTTTCTTGAATTTTTTTAATTTCAGATTTTACTGTTCTTATATCATAAGTTAATCTTATCATTGATGCAAACCTAGTCAAGGTTAAAAATGATATAACAGAAATTATAAAAATACTTCTTACCATTTTAAGCTTAATCTTAACTTTATTTTTGTTCTTTGTTCTTTTTATTGGTTTCTTTTCCTTCTTGATTTCGGGCTGTATATCATAGGCAACACTACCATAAACGTAATTCTTTGATTGCTTTTTATTTTTTTCCATTACCAATTTTATTCACCCCTACTTTCCTTTAGAACTTATATTTTTTCAGCTATTCTCAATTTTGCACTTCGTGATCTTGGATTCAATTCAATTTCTTCCATTGTAGGAACAACTGGTTTTCTCGTGATTATTTTAATATCTGGTTTTTTATTACATACGCAAATTGGAAAACCTGGTGGACATGTACAAGGATTTTCCATTTCCTTGTATACATTTTTAACGATTCTATCCTCAAGTGAATGAAAGGTTATTATACAAAGTCTTCCCCCGGGTTTTAAAACACTAATACAATCATTTACTGCATTCTTCAAAATTTCTAATTCCTTGTTTACTTCAATTCTTATAGCCTGAAACGTCCTTTTAGCAGGATGAGGACCTTCTCTCCTTGCAGCAGCAGGTATTGCTGCCTTTATAATATCTACCAGTTCAAAGGTTGTCTCAATTGGTTTATTGCTTCTTTCTCTAACAATAAACTCTGCAATCCTAGATGCCCATTTTTCCTCACCATAATCTCTAATAACCCTCAAAAGCTCCTCCTTTGAGTACCCATTGATGATATCCATTGCGGAAAAATCAGTTGCCATGTCCATTCTCATATCTAGTGGAGCGTTGTTCATATAACTAAAGCCTCTCTCAGGTACATCAAGCTGATGGGAGGAAACGCCCAAGTCAAGTAAAATACCATCTCTTCCTTCTATATTTAACTCCTTAAGTATATTTTTAATTTGGGAGAAATTATTATGTACATAAACCACGTTTTCATACTTTTTTAATTTTTCCTTTGAAGCATTTATCGCATTATTGTCCTGATCAACACCAATCAATACTCCAGCACTGTTCAAATGCTTTAATATTTCTCCTGAATGTCCTGCCCCACCTAATGTGCCATCAAGATAAATCCCACTTTCTCTAATATTCAATCCATCAATACATTCATTTAATAAAACCGAAACATGACTAAATTCCATATATCTCACCCATCTTTAATAACATATTATATTCCAAGTTCTGACATTTTCTCAGCAATCCCTTCAACGTCAATGTTTTGGTCGTTATAATCATTCCAACGTTCCTTGCTCCATATTTCAAGCCTTGTGGAAACGCCTATACTTACTATATCCTTATTCATATTTGCATATTCAATTAGATTTTGTGGAATAAGTGCTCTTCCCTGTTTATCAATTTCTATTTCTGCAGCCCCAGAGAAGAAAAACCTAACAAATGCTCTTGCATCCTTATTCGTTAGTGGAAGAGTTTTAAGCTTTTCCTCAAGCCGTTTCCATTCCTCTAATGTATAAGCATAAAGACACCCATCAAGCCCCTTTGTAATCACAAAGGTCAGTCCTAAGCCTTCTCTAAACTTTGAAGGTATTATCATTCGGTTTTTTGCATCTAGGGCATGTTGATATTCACCAATAAACATTTATCTCATCACTACCTTACTCCACTTTACTCCACTTTTAACCACTATTACTATTATTCTATACCAAAATCTAAATTCCTGCTATAGAAAATAAAAAAAATGAAGAAATTATTTAATTCTATTTACTATCACATTAAACAAAAAATATTTTGGAACACTTACTAAGTGTGTATACATCCAATCAAGACTTGGAGGATATGAGACTTAATACTCTATGCTTGCACCATTTCCAGCTATAGTTTATAATTTATGTGATACAATTATGGAAATAAGCCACTAGATTCACATGAAAGGAAGATTATTATGAAGTTAGGAATAGTAGGATTACCCAATGTGGGTAAGAGCACACTGTTTAATGCCATAACACAGGCAGGAGCAGAGTCAGCTAATTACCCATTTTGTACAATAGAACCTAATGTTGGAGTTGTAGGAGTACCCGACCAAAGACTTAACAGGCTGGCTGAAATGTATAATCCAAAAAAAGTAACTCCTGCAGTAATTGAATTTTACGACATAGCAGGACTAGTAAGAGGAGCAAGCAAAGGAGAAGGCCTTGGGAATAAATTTTTATCACATATTAGAGAGGTTGCTTCTATTGTTCATGTAGTAAGATGCTTTGAAGACACAAATATTGTTCATGTAGAAGGTTCAGTTGACCCATTAAGAGATATTGAAACTATTAATCTTGAGCTTATTTTTTCTGATCTTGAAGTACTTGAAAGAAGAATGGATAAAACTAATAAGTCTGCTCGTTCAGGTGATAAAAAAGCCCAAGAAGAGCTTCAATTTATGGAAAAGCTTAAAGCTCATCTTGAAAATGGAAAACCTGTTAGAACCTATGATATGACCAAGGATGAAATGGAATTAGTTGACCAATATTTTCTTTTAACATCAAAACCTGTATTATATGCTGCTAATCTTTCGGAAGATGATTTAATTAATGGGTATGAGAATAATCCATACTTGAAAAAGGTTATGGAATTAGCAGCTTCAGAAAACTCTGAAGTCATACCAATATGTGCAAAGGTTGAAGAGGAAATTTCATTGCTTGATGACGAGGAAAAAGCAATTTTTCTTGCTGATTACGGTCTTGAGGAACCTGGACTTCATAGACTTATAAAGACAAGCTACAAGCTTCTTGGATTAATAAGCTTCCTTACTGGTGGAAGTGATGAAGTTCGTGCATGGACAATAACAGAGGGCACTAAAGCCCCACAGGCAGCTGGTAAAATTCATACAGATTTTGAAAGGGGTTTTATCAGGGCTGAAATTGTTGCATATGATGACCTAATGGTATGTGGCTCTGAAACTGTTGCAAAGGAAAAGGGACTTGTCCGATTAGAGGGTAAGGAATATGTAATGAAGGATGGAGATGTAGTTAACTTCAGATTTAATGTATAACATAAATGGGCATTCTTTGTAAAGAATGCCCATTTACTTACTTCTTGTTTTTATCATTAAAAATATTCTTATATCTTTCTAGCTTGTTAACAATATTTTCTCTTATAATATCAATTATTTTTCTTTTTCCTCTAGTCCTAAACATATCCTCGCATAGGATTTCAAAACAATCCTCAATACTTCTTACTGCATACAATCTAAAAAGTCCTTTATCCAC
>JARDZI010000211.1 GCA_029240935.1 Clostridiales bacterium | reverse complement strand
ATTTGGATTTACTTTAATTACATGTTTTATCCCACATGCTCTTACTAAAGTTTCTATATCAACTATATCAGTTGGCTCTAACTGAAGAGTGTATCCTGTTCCTGGATTTTCCTGATGTCCTGTCATACCTGTTACTCTGTTATCGAGAATAACATTTATAGTATTGTCCTTATTATATACGCTGTTTATTAAACCATTGATGCCCGTGTGGAAAAATGTTGAATCCCCTTGTACAGCTATAACTCTTTTCTTGGATTCTCCCATATTGAAAATTGTCTGAGCTCCATGCCCAACAGCAAACGCGCTTCCCATATCAACTGCAACATCCATTGCATCATAAGGATCACTTACACCTAATGTATAACATCCTATATCTCCTGTTATCATTATATTATCAAGTTTTCCTATTTCATAGAAAAATCCTCTGTGAGGACATCCTGCACATAATCCTGGAGGTCTTGCAACTATTAAGTTTTTATTGAATGAAATAACTGGTTTGCATTGACCTTCTATTGCATTTCTTAAAACATCCGGAGTAAGTTCACCATAAGTTGGAAATGTGTCTTTACCATGACATTCAATACCAAGAGCTTTTACCCTTTCTTCTATAATCGGATCATTTTCCTCTATAATATAAATTTTTTCAACCTGTGATGCAAATTCTTTAATTTTTTCATCCGGTAAAGGATAAGAAAATCCTATTTTCAAATAAGAAGCATTTTCATTAAAAACTTCTTTTGCATACTGATAACAAATTCCAGATGTTATAACACCAATTTTTTTATCATTCCACTCTATATAGTTCATAGGAGTTTTATTTGAATAATCAGAAAGCTTATTAATTCTTTCTTCAACTTTAACTCTCATCTTTGTAGCATATCCAGGTACAACAACATATTTTTCTTTATGCTTTACATATTCTTTAACAAGAACTTCTTCCCTTTCCTGGCAGTTTACTATACTTTTTGAGTGGCATACTCTTGTTGTCACTCTTATTAAAACTGGTGTATCATATTCTTCACTTATTTTAAATGCTTCTTTCATCATATCTTTAGATTCTTGTGAATCGCTTGGCTCTAACATAGGAACTTTTCCAAAAGAAGCAAAATGCCTATTGTCCTGCTCATTTTGAGATGAATGTTGCCCAGGCTCATCAGCTGTTATTACAACCATACCACCTGATATGCCTGTATATGCAACAGTCATAAATGCATCGCTCGCAACATTAAGTCCAACATGTTTCATAGATGCAAAAGATCTTCCACCTGCAATCGAAGCACCTATGGCAGTTTCCAAAGCAACTTTTTCATTAGTTGCCCATTCTGCTATTATTTCTTTATATAAAGCAGTATTCTCTAAAATTTCTGTGCTTGGCGTTCCAGGATAAGCTGATGCAAATTTTACACCTGCTTCATAAGCTCCTCTTGCTATAGCTTCATTTCCAGTTAATAATTTTTTCATATAGCGTCCCCTTATAATTATTATTAAATTTGGATAAAAAAAATCTTTCATTCCTATAAACATATTTACATTGCAAATATGCTTATAGGGACGAAAGATCCGCGTTACCACCCTTATTATGATACAAAATATCATCACTCATCAAGGTCAATTAACCTCTATCCCTATAACGTGGGTACACGTGTTTGTCTACTTGGTAATCCTTTCTACAAACATGCTCAGCAGTGAATATTACATATACTCTCATTATCGGCTTTCACCTTATCCGACTCTCTAAAAATGATAAAATATCTTTCTCTGCTTCAACGCAAATATTTAAATATTGTTAAAATTATACATCATTTTTGAGTAATTGTCAATGAAATTTTTAACGCAGTCCTAAAGAATGAATTTTATTTCTGGTAAAAAATGATAAAACATTTATATTGCATTAGTAATAAAACTTCATGTATAATTATATCGAAACATGATAACGAATTACGATATAATGCTTAATTCAGTTTTTAATACCAAAAGGAGTGATTAGATTGGAAAATAAAATCTTAAGACGATTATTTTTAGGTTTTATTC
Source organism: Clostridiales bacterium (assembly GCA_029240935.1). Lineage (GTDB taxonomy): Bacteria > Bacillota > Clostridia > Clostridiales > Caloramatoraceae > JARDZI01. The sequence goes on along the minus strand of JARDZI010000211.1, from coordinate 4,307 downwards.
ATATTCATATATTGCATCATGCCAAGAAAGAGCCTTTCTTTGGGTCTTGGATGATAGAGGAACTGCAGGAGCATGGTTACAACATGAGTCCAGGTACCTTATATCCCTTGCTGCACAGCCTAGAATCAGCAGGCTTGCTGGAACGAGAGGAGCGTTTAGTAGAAAAGAAGATACGCAAATACTATAAGATTACACAGGTAGGAATCGAAGTTTTAGAAGAAGCAAGAAGTAAGGCATACGAATTATTCAAGGAAATTAAAGATTAGAAAGGATATCATATGTTTAAAATTAAGGACTTAAAGTACAAAAATATTTTGAATATAAAATACTTAGTTATACCAGAGCATAAAGTCAATTGTATTGTGGGGCAGAGTGGCAGTGGAAAGACAACTCTAATGAGGATGCTTAATAAGCTAATTAGCCCAGATGCTGGAACTATACTATTTGAAGGGAATGATTTATCTAATATTAACTCAGTAGAATTAAGAAGAAAAGTGGTAATGTTACCGCAAACTCCTATATTATTCGATGGTAGTATTAGAGAAAACCTACAAATTGGGTTGAGATTTGCAGAAAAAAACGAAGAAACAGAAGCTGTAATGCTGGAAGTTTTAAAGCTTGTTCATTTAAATAAATCTCTTGATGAAAATGCTGATAAACTATCTGGCGGTGAAAAACAAAGATTGTCATTGGGTAGAGTAATTCTATTAAATCCAGATGTTTTTTTACTGGATGAGCCTTCATCAGCACTAGATGAAGATACAGAACAGCTGATTATTAAAGCCGTGGTCGAATACAGCAAGAAGAACAATAAAACAGTAATTATGGTAACACATTCGAAAAAGGTAGCTAGTACATTTGCTGACAATATCATTGAGATAAAATCGGGACAGGTAATGGAGGAATAGTTATGAACGGAGTAGTAGATTTGCAAATATGGCAAATGGTAGCCGCTTATGTTTTTGTATTAATTTTGCTTATAATTGTTAGAATAAGAGGGATAAGAAGAGAAACAGAGATACTTTTAGCAACCTTTAGGATGACAATTCAACTGATTTTAACGGGCTATGCTTTGGTATATATTTTTGAAAAACCAAATCCCATATATACAATTTTAATCATTATAGCTATGGAGATTTTTGCAATTAACAATATCATTAAACGGATCAAGCAAAAGATTTCTACGGGTCTAAAGAAAGCAATTGCTATATCCATGATATGCGGAAATATCTTAAGCTTGTTTTTCTTTATACTAATTGTGGTCAATGTATCACCTTGGTATGATCCCAGATATTTCATCCCTATTGCTGGAATGCTTGTAGGAAATTCAATGACAGGCATTTCTCTTGGAGTAACAAAGCTCGTGGATGGAATTCATATGCAAAAAAGCTTAGTGGAAGGGGCATTGATGTTAGGTGCCACTCCCAAAATGGCATCAAAAAAAATAGTAGATAATGCCTTTGATTCTGCTATCCTTCCTACAATTAATTCCATGGTTGGTATGGGAATAGTATTTCTTCCAGGAATGATGACAGGACAAATACTATCTGGAACATCTCCAGTGACTGCTATAGAATATCAAATAGCAATTATGCTTGGAATACTTGGAAGTGTAGCTTTAACTGTTATTATTTTTGTACAGCTTGGTTACAAAACATTTTTTAATAAAGAAGACCAATTAGTGCTTGATGATTGGAGCGAAAAGTAAAATGTTGTATTCAGGTAATTTCTTTATTATATTGTTCTTTATTTATGGAATAAGTTTTTTTACCATGGGTGTAATTGCATTACAATACCAAATTCCAAAAGAAACGAGTTTTCCATTATTAAGAGCAATTAAATACCTTGGTTTATTTGGTATCATGCATGCATTAGTTGAATGGCTTATCATGTTTGTATTAACAGACTTATTTCCAAAAGAGAAGCTTTTTCTTCTAATGTCTGCTGTACTTTTAAATGCATTATCTTTTACTACACTATTTTACTTCAGTATAAAAATTGTAGATTATAAAGGAAAGCACAGTAAATTTCTTGAATGGCTACCTTGGATAATTTTTGCCTTATGGGTGCTTTTCTATCAAAGCGCAATCCTCAAAAATGGAGGGTTATCTTTTATAATCAATGTAGAATATGATAACTTATGTAGATATTTTATTGGGTTCCCAGCTGCAATAATTACTGCCACAGCGCTTGTTTATAATTCAAGAATCCTAAAAATAATGAAGCTGCAAAGAGCAGTAATTAAATTCAAACTTTTGGCAGCATCATTTGTTTCATACGGTATCTTTGCAGGAGTATTAGTTAACAGGCGAGATTTTTTTCCTGCTAGTATAATTAATAAACAGGCTTTTCTTGATATTTTCGGATTTCCCGTAGAATTTGGGCGTATGATATCAGCAGTATCTATTACTGTTTTGTTTATAGGAATTTTAGATATTTTCCGTCAAGAGAGTGATTTGATCATTCAAAGTCTTGAGCGAGAACGCGTGGCAAGCCAAGAAAGAAGAAGATTTGGAAGGGATCTTCATGATGGAATTATACAGGATTTATTTGCTTCAGGGCTACAAATTGAAAGTCTTCTAATGGAAAATGAAGTCGAAGTGCTTCATAAAGAATTAAGGCATATTAAAAACGATTTAAACAATGCAATCCAAAAAATACGAGAATTCATTGAAGCAATATCGACTACACAAATGGGCATGGATCAATTTAAAATGCAATTAGATGAATCAATTGATAATTTTAAAAAAATAACCAAAGCAGTTATTATTTTAGATTATCAGATACCTGATATAACACTTCGCTATTTATCATCTGATAAGCTAACACAAATTTACTATATTATACAAGAAGCAATCAGTAATTCAGTTAAACATTCAAAATCCTCTGCAATCAATATAACAATTAGTTATGATGTGATGTCGGTCGTTGCTGAGGTAAAAGACAATGGTGAAGGATTTGACATAAAGCTATATAGAAACAAAAGAAAGTTTGGCTTAAGTTCAATGCAAGAGCGTACTGCGTCTATTGGAGGCATGTTAAATATTGATAGTAGTCCTAACGGGACAACTGTAACACTAATTGTACCATGGGAGGAAGGATTAAATGAATAAATCAAATATAAAAGTGCTTCTTGTTGATGATCATGCTGTTGTTAGGTATGGGATACGTTCTATTCTAGATAAAAATCCATCGATTCAAGTATTAGGAGAGGCAGGATCATTGACTGAAGCTTATGAAAAAGCTGAAAACCTTAAACCTGATGTCATATTACTAGATATGAAATTACCTGACGGTGATGGGGTAGCAGGGTGTATAAGGCTGAAAAGCATTATACCAAATGTAAAGGTCATCATACTCACTGCTTTTGCTGAAGAAAATATAGTATATGAGGCAGTTAAAGCTGGTATTGATGGATATATATTAAAAAACATTGAAGGCCAAGCAATTATCAATGCAATTATGGATAGCTATAAAGGAATAACCGTAATCGATCCTAACATTTCACATAAACTGGTTAAAATAATTCAAAAGGGAAATGAAGTAGGTAACTTACTTGCTCCTCAAGATAGAAAAATATTAGAACTTATTAGCCAAGGATGTACTAATAAGGAAATAGCTGACGCATTATTTATATCAGAGAAAACTGTACGCAATAATGTTAGTAAAATTATGAAAAAAATAAATGTTAATAACAGAACTGAAGCAGCGATGTTTTGGTCGAGACAAAAGTCCCTCAAATGAGGGACTTTTGTCATGTTAAAGGGACATTTGCGAGATTGTTAACAATCTTTATTTTTGATATTATTATTATACGGAAAGTTAATTTATTAACAAATATAAAGGAGTAATAATATGAAACACAGTAGACAATTATTCATTTTTTTATTAGTATTCACACTTCTATTTGCAGTAGGTTGTCAAGCTGCTGGTAAATATACAGATGGTGTTTATACTGGAAGTGGTGAAGGCAAGTATGGCCCTATGAAGGTAGAAGTAACTGTAGAAAAAGGCAAAATAAGTGCTATAAAGGTACTTGACCACAATGAAACTCCAGGACTATCAGATCCTGTACTTGAAAAGATACCACAAGAGATCATAAAAGCTCAATCCACAGAAATTAGTGCTGTAAGTGGTGCAACTATAACAAGCAATGCAATTATACAGGCTGTTCAAGATTCAATCAAGGATGCACAGAAAAAATAAATATAAAATTATAGGAGGAACATCATGAAGAAAAAAGTATTGTCGGTGTTTTTAATCATGTCATTATTAGTAGCAATGCTTACAGGTTGCTCAACAGCTCC
>JARDZI010000009.1 GCA_029240935.1 Clostridiales bacterium | reverse complement strand
AAAAATCAGAGTTGGAATATTCATTTCCCTAAGAGCATTCCATATTACTTCTGTTTGGGACTGAACTCCCTCAACTGCTGAAATAACAAGTACAGCTCCATCCAGCACCATTAAAGCTCTCTCCACCTCAGCAGAAAAATCAACATGACCTGGGGTATCTATAATATTTATCTGTATACCCTTCCATGAAACAGATGCCTCTGCAGCACCAACAGAAATTCCCCTTGCTCTTTCAATCTCCATGGAGTCTGTATGGGCTGTACCTTCATCAACTCTTCCCATGACCTTTATATTTCCGCATTTATAGAGTATGTTCTCCGTAAGGGTTGTCTTACCTGCATCCACGTGGGCAAATATACCAATGTTTCTTATATTTTTTACTAATACCAAACTAGCTCCTCCTTATTAGAAAGGAAGGTAACCTAAACCAATCCTTTCACTGTTACTTTTCATAATTTTATAAAGAGTGCTTTTTCTCATTATAAAACCTCATTTAGACAATTTTTATTCTTTTATTTATAGGGTTAATACTTATTTACAAGTTTGTTTGTAAAGCATTCCAATATTATTATATAAAAGAACTAACCATATTTTCAAAGTAAACTTTTATTATAGCAGTTCTTTATCTATATCCAGATATTATAAAACGCATTAAAAAAAGCAGTGAACTTTTTACAAATTCACTGCACCTTATATGCTAAATAAATATGGAAACCTGTTTTTGACAATAGGATATAAAACTATGCTCTTAGCACCAACTATATATATAACATATACCAAAAGTACTAACTTGTCAAGACATTTTATGCAAAAGTGACCATAAATGGGAAATTCATTTCTAACACCTTTTACAGCCACAGCAACATTACTTTCCAGGTTTTTCTTTTAATTTTATATAAGCTAATATTAATAGGAAAAGTAAAATGGAGGTGACTTGTCATGCCACAGATTGAACTCAAGGGTATATGTAAAACCTTCAAGGTCTCACAAAGACCAGAGGGACGCCTGGGACTGCTTCGTGGAGCCTTTATCCGTGAGACGAAGATAGTTAAGGCACTTGAAAATATAACCTTCCAAATTGACGAAGGGGAGCTTGTTGGCTATATTGGCCCAAACGGTGCTGGTAAATCTACAACTGTTAAGGTTATGAGTGGTATATTAACTCCTGAGAGTGGCAGCTGCACAATTATGGAGCGCACACCATGGTCAGAGCGTGTTGCCCACGTTTCTCAAATTGGCGTTGTTTTTGGTCAGAGAAGTCAACTGTGGTGGGATGTTCCAGTCAATGATTCCTTTGATTTATTAAAAGATATCTATAACATTCCTACCACAGATTACTCAAAACGTTTATCTGAACTTGTTGAAACCCTTGATATATCTTCACTCCTCAAAACACCTGTAAGGCAGCTATCCCTTGGTCAGCGTATGAGATGTGAAATTGCAGCTGCATTACTTCACAGTCCACGAATACTTTTCCTGGATGAACCAACTATAGGACTTGATGCAGTGTCTAAACTTGCTCTACGAGATTTTTTAAAAAATGAAAATCGTAACAATGGTGTAACAATGATTCTTACAACCCATGATATGGATGATATTGAATCTCTTTGTAACCGTGTCATGGTCATTGGCCATGGCAACCTGCTATATGATGGCAAGCTGGAAGCCTTAAAAGAACAATATTCTCCTCTTAGGCGTATAAGGGCAACACTTCATGAAAACATAGAAGAATCACCAGTTGAAGGTGCAGAAAGTATAAAGATAGAAGGAAATACTTGGACAGTAATGTTTGATCCCTACAAAATAGCTGCCCATACAATGGTTGAACATCTTGCACAAAGATTACCGCTGAAGGATATATCAATTGAGGAAGAGGATATAGACGAAATTATCGCTTCAATGTATAGGGAGATGTGTTTATGATGAAAACAAACTATAGATTTAAATCCACAGCAAAGGCTTGCTTTTCTTTATTTAAAATCAAAACAGCAGCAAGCTTGCAATATCGTATTGCAGGTCTTGCAGGGGCTTCAACCAGTATATTCTGGGTGCTAATTGAAATAACTGTTTATACAATCTTCTATACCTATGGAAATAACAAAGAATCTGTTATTACTACAATGCTCACCCTAAAGCAGGTAGTAACCTATGCTTGGTTAACTCAAATATTTTTTCTAATGCAGCCTATGAGTATTGATAGTGAAATACTAAACAAAATAACAAATGGTGATATAGGAATAGAGCTGTGCCGCCCACTGGATCTATACTTCCACTGGTTTTCAAAAACTGCAGCCTCAAGATTAACTCCATTATTTTGGCGTGGCTCAATAGTACTAATATTTGGTATGATTATGCCCAAGTCTTATAGATTATCCCCACCTGCATCCTTGTTAGGTTTTGTATGTATGCTCCTATCCATTTTAATAGCACTACTTCTATGTACCTCATATGCAATGCTTACATGTGCAGTTCGTCTTAACATCTCCTGGGGTGATGGGCCAACATATATAATGATGCTTATTGGAGGAGTATTGTCAGGTTGTTACCTTCCACTTCAGCTCTGGCCTAAATTCATGCAGAGCTTTTTACTTATTCAACCCTTTGCCGGATATCTTGATATTCCACTACGTTTTTATATTGGAACAATATCTCCTAAAAATGCTGTTTGGGCTATTGGAATACAACTGGTATGGATAATTACTTTTATAATAGCAGGCAGAATGTTAATGACCAAAAGACTAAAAACTATTATTGTTCAAGGAGGTTAAATGTGAGAAATCTCAAATTATATTTCAAATACATTCGGTTAAACTTCCTTACAGGCTTGCAATATAAGGGATGGCCTATTATGGTTTTACAGGTAATGATTGTAGTTATAACCGATCCACTTGGACTGATTCTCTTATTTTCTCAATTTGGGAGTATTGGAGTATGGTCAGTAGAGAGAATAATTCTCATTTACGCATTAGCGGTTACAAGCTTTGGACTTGCAGAAAGCTTTTGCAGAGGATTTGATTATTTTCCATGGCGTATGATACGCTCAGGGGATTTTGACCGTGTTTTATTACGTCCTGCTTCTTTGTTTGTACAGATATCTGCATCCTACTTCCATATTCATAGATTTTCAAGGGTTCTAGGTGGCATAGGTGCTATTACCTGGTGCTTGTGGAAGCTGGGAGTGGAGCCTACCCTGTTAAATATGGCCATAATTGTACTTTCACTTATTGGTGGATTTTTAGCATATGCAGGGGTTTTCTTAATGACCTCAGGTATAGCCTTCTTTACCATACAAGGTTTAGATTGGATATATATTTTCACAAATGCAAGCTATCAGGTTACTAGGATACCAATAGATTATATACCAAAAATACTCCGAAATCTCTTTACTTTTTTTATGCCTATGCTGGTTATAAGCTACTACCCAGCTTCTGCAGTTTGTGGATGGGGAGATGGCTATCTTAAGGCCTTATGTGCCCTTCCAGCAGGTCTTGCCTTTTTTATATTTTCAAATTTTATATGGAACTTTGGAGTTAGACATTATAGGAGTACAGGAAGCTAATAAGGTGCCAGACAAGGTTAAAAAAACTCATGAGCCTGTAAGCTCCTTGGAATAAAGCTTTATCCTATCCAAAATATACTCTGCATCTTCCCCATATACAGGCATTGGCTGACAATTTTTTATTCTCACAGGTATTATTTCACTATCCACAACACCATTCCTATCAATCCTTATGTTCAGAATAATACTCTCATCTGTTCCAGGTGGTACCTGTTTATCAAATATGAAATTTCCCAGGCTATAAAATATGGATTTCCCTCTGTAATTCTCTATTCCCTGAAGTACATGGGGATGATGCCCGATAACCATATCACAGCCACTGTTAATTGCTAAATGGGCTGCTGACCTTTGAAGGTCGCTGGGATAGTATGAGAACTCCTTGCCCCAGTGGAAGGTTACAACAAGGAAATCACACTGGGATTTTGCTTTTTTAATATCCACTGGGGTCAATCTCTTACTATATCGTGCAATATCAGGCTTATCCTCCAAATATACATATCCTTCAGGTGGAAATATAGAGTATCCTAAAAAACCAACTTTAATTCCATTTTTAGATATAAAAACTGGTTTATGTGAACTTTCATTATCTGTCCCTCCACCTAACCATTTAATAGATGAATCCTTCAATACATTAATTGTGTTCAAAAGCCCGTCAGATCCATAATCCATTGCATGATTATTAGCAAGGTTTAAAATACTATACCCTGCTTCCTTTAATACAATTGAATTAGATTCATCTCCCTTAAAAATGAGTTCCCTTCTTTTTATGGTTGGAGTGCCCTCATTAAGCAAAGGGCACTCAAGGTTACCATATACAATATCAGATTTATTTAATATGTCCTTAGCATATTCATATGGATATTCCTTTCCCTCCTGAAGAATTTTCTTCCTAACATCCCTGTCAAGAAGTATATCACCAGTAAAGGATATAATAACCTCACTTTTCATTTGGCCTCTTACATATATTAATCCTGATGCTGTAATAATAAACAAAGCTATAATAATTATTCTTTTCATTCCATTCCCACACATTCTTTAACAACCTGAATTATATAGCTCACTAGGAACTGGCTCTACAATTTTGCCTCCACTTATGAAGCTCTCAGTCCATTCAGGCTGTTTTGGTTGTTTGTTTTCCCTTATACTCCTTTGCCATTCCTCATCTGTCAACCTTGTTTTACTTTCAAATTCATAATAACTAAATATTCCACCCTTAGTTAAATAGAGCTTACCTCCAATTGGAACCACCACATATATTTCAGCTGCAGTACCAACTCCTGCCTCCAGGTACCCTCCATCAGAAAATTTATTAGGTGCAATTGTGTGGACATCTGCAATAACTGCCATGTTTTTATCAGTTTCTGAGGTTATCTCATACCACCTCATTCCATCTCCAGCAAAGGAACTAGTTAAATACTCAAGCATTCCTCCATAGTTCAATATCTGGTAATACTCCCCATCAGTTAGTTCCTCATTTTTCAATTCCTTCACAGAACAATTGATTAAGAATTGAAGTAGGTCTTCAAATGTCTGCATTTTATTATTAATTTCATCAGTTATTATCTTTTTTCTTGTCAGGTTTTCCTTTGAATACCTAGTTAACCACAGGAGTCTTTCATATGCCTCTATATTAGGCTCAACATATCCCTTAACCTGAGGAGGTTCTCCTCCACCTCCACACTCTGCACCACTTTGTTTTCCATAGAGTATGGTGTCATGTCTTAGCTCTGACCAGCTTCCAAGTGCAGTGTTTAAGGATTTGTCCTGCCATGCAGTACTCATCATAAAGGATGGGTATCCATCTCCAAATACCTTAGTAAATCCCTTCAATACCCAAAGCCATCCATAATACATGTTCGACCTCCAAGTACTCTCCTCCACATTTTCAAATTTGCTCTTTTGATTACTAAAAACCTCAGTGTATTTAGACCAGTCTTTATTTGTCTTAAGTACATTTATTAAAATATCATATGCTCGACTAGACCCCAGCACTCCCATTACATCAAGGCCTGATGGTACAGGTCTTACAATTGGTTCAACCAGCTCTTGAATAATCTCAGAGTCTGGAATGTACCTTTGTCCCATTAGCCTGAACTGCTTTCCTACTGGAGTAGTAACCTCTGTATATTTAGCTTTAATTTTAGGCTCTGGTAGTTTTTCAGCTTCCTTATAAAGTTTTTCTATTTTAGTTGAATCATTTAGCTTTTCCAAGTCAGGCTCATTACCATAAACACTTATGAAAAGCTCTTTATAGTCATAAATGTTTAAATCATCGGTTTTACCCACATAAAATACAGTGGGATTATATACCTTTTTCCACAGCTCAATATCCTGTTCCTCATGGTTTTCCATAAACATTGTATATGTCATTAATAGAGCTTGAAGTGTCTGCTCAAGATTTCTTTCCTTGTTTGAGTTTTTGTATAGTGGAAAGGGTGCTATTCCATACCACATCATCGTTCTAAAGTACTTCATCAATTCCTCATTTCTAGTATAATGTCCCCTTGGTTTAAATTGGCTGTAATCAAGCTGATATGGAAATAATACTGATTGGGAAAATCCACCTTCGCCTTGGATAAGCTTTAATTCCCCATCACCAAGTGTTTTAGCTTCACTTGGAATATCCTTAGGAGCTGTATTCCCCATCAATACCTGAGCTACATAGAAATATGCAATATTTTTTAGTGCTGCTTTTTTCACTTCCTCATTTTTAATACTATTATAAACATATACTGATTTATTTAACATACTATCCGTTAGTGTTTTAAGCATGCCATTCAACTTCTCATTTTCAAGGGTTCTTAAGGAATAGTCATAAAATATGTGATAAACCTGAAGTACCGAGTCTGATGTAATAAAGCTTGGTGTCTTTTGATACTCATTATTTTCATAAATATAAAAAAGCTGTTCCTCCTTAGTTGGAACTACCGCAAATCCATTTTTCTGAATTAATTTCTTCTGCTCCTCCGTAAACTTGTTATACTGCTCTAGGTTTTCAACATTTGATAGGTTTCCATTAACCTTGTATGGTTTTACTTTTGTATCAAATTGAATTGGAGTATAAGGAACAATCATATCATCTCCATCTGAAGCAGCTGTAAAAATAGGTTTACCATACTTTTCAGTTGTATCTGGTTTTGCCTGAGTACCAGTATTTATCTGGCTGGTCTCCTTACTATCATCTGGATTTATATCATCTTTTTTCTTAATACCACATCCTGGTATAAAGAATAACATGATATAGATTAAACATAGGAACCCACATAAATATTTTCTAGCCATCCTATAACTCGACCTCCTTATAAATATTAGTCCTTCCCTTCAAGAATACTGTTTTCTTTAAAGCAGAACTCCACCTTCCTCCATTCATTTTTTTCCATAACCCTTGCAGAAAAATAGTTTCTGTTATCAGCAGTAACAATAATAAATGACAATTCACAAATATCATCATATGCCTTACTTTCACCCATTGCTTCAAATCCAAAGCCTTTCCATTTATATGAGTTCAATAGCTTTTTCCCATCCTCTCCAAGCTCAATTGCAATTATTTCCTCCATTTTATCCCCATCAATATCTGTAAATATGTAATCATCAAATGGCTTTGAAAGTCTTGAACCAAGCCATTTTGAATATATTCCCTTTCCGTCCCATCCATAAACAAAAGGTCTTTTAGCCATAACAGGGTGAAAAACTGTAGTTTTATACACTCCAACAGATATTTCCTTCACTCCATCCCCATCCACATCTGCTGTTTGCACCTTCCAAGGATTAAGGTCGCTAAAGGAACGTCTGTATATTTCCTTCATACTATTCTTATATGAAAATATAATAAGCTCGTCACCATATTTTTTCCCCTTATCCTTTGAGATAATAAGTATTTCAGGAATATTATCAATGTTTAAATCATCTATACTGCAGCTTAGAATTTCCTTTTCTTCTCCTAGGAGCTTATACTCCTTCTCCCCTTGAAGTGTATAAAAACATATATTGGGACCATCTAGGAAATAAAATGAAGGCACCTCCCCATCAATTCTCCCTGAATTTATGGCCTTTCCTTTATTAATTCCAAGGAGTTTTATTTTTAATGGGGATTTTATTTCTTTAAATCCAACAATATTAAAGCCCAAAGTGCTAAATGTGAAAATATAATCATCACTATTTTTATAATATTTTTTCCCTACCCTATCTGGATTAATAAAAGTAATCATCAAACAACCACTAATAAAAAGCATAACAATTATAAAAACAACTATTTTTATTCTTTTGTTAATTCCCATTTGCCTACCTCACAATACATTATTATACATTATACCATAATTTAGGTATATATAAAAACACTGCCATATTATATTTTCTATATTATGGCAGTGTTTTTATATATACTATATCTTTATTGCATGAAAACATGCCTTATGTGTATTATATATTTGTGAAGGCAACTATAGCGAAGGTGCTCATCCAAGAATTTTAAATGCTCTAACCTTATTTTTCTTTTTATATTATGCTTATTAAAACTCAAAACAAATATGACTTAATGTCCCATAATTATAGCCAGTGTGAAGAAGTTTTGGTTCATTTTCTTCAAACCCGCTCCCTAAGGAAATAAAAAATGGAGCAAAGTGTTCTCCTCTTGGCACAGCCATTTTGGCATGAGGGGCTAATTTCTCATAATTAAACAAAGCTTCCTTATCCCTATCTCTTAACTTTTCAATGAGCCAAGTATCAAATTCCACAGCCCAGGACTCTGGCTCAGTTGCTCCCCATTGAACACTTCTAAGGTTGTGTACTGTACCGCCACTTCCTATTATCAGGATGTCTTCCTGTTTTAGTGCTTTGATTGCATTCCCAATCTTAAATTGCTCCTCTGGTGCAAGCCATGGGTTAATAGAAACCTGTACTACTGGTATATTAGCTTCTGGATACATTAATTTCAGCACAACCCAAGCACCATGATCCAGCCCTCTTTTATAATCCATTTGGCTGGGTATTCCATTTTCATCAAGTTTGGATTTTAGTAGTGCAGCAATTTTTGAGGATCCATTTACAGGGTATTTAATTTCATATAGTTCCCTGTCGAAGCCTCCAAAATCATAAATCATATCAAATGCATCATCCCTTGAGGATATGGTTGTTACTTCATTTTCCCAGTGAGCAGTAAATACCACTATCGCCTTCGGTTTTATACTATTTCCTAATTCTTTTAGAAAATCTGTATATTCATTTTCTTCTACTGCCAGTGTTGGTGAACCGTGTGAAATAAACAGTGTTGGAATCATATTCTCACTTCCTTGTTTTTTATATATTATCTCATATGATATAAGCTTCCTCCAGATTTAACTAGAGGAAGCTTATATTATTTTACTCTTACCTTATTTTCGAATTTACCATCATGGGCACCTGTACAGAAAGGCTGATTTGTTGATAAACCACATCTGCATAAGTGAGTTTCTGTTGTGGTTACTATCTTCTTACCCTCTCCATCAAGAAGCTCTATCTCTCCATTTACTAGATATGGAGCATTATCAAGTGGTTGAATTTTAACTATTGCCATGACTTAACATCTCCCTTAATTAAATATATATGATAGTATACCAATTTTTCAAAAAAGCTATGCAGGAGATTTAAGTCACCTTTTTGATATGAAAGCTCTTATCTTGTCATCTTGAACGCAGTGAAGGATCTTTCCCCAGAAGGACATGATTATTCCATCTTGGGAACGCTAAAATAGAATTTTACTCCGCCCACAGTATTGCTAACACCATATTCATATCCATGAAGTGTTAATATATTTTTTACTATAGACAGTCCAATTCCAGTTCCTCCAAACTTTCTATTTCTTGATTTGTCAAACTTATAAAATTTATCCCAAATCCTTTTCATTTCATCCTCAGGCATATGAGAACCAGTGTTTTCAACTTCAACAGATATATGCTCTCCCTTATCAATCATGCTAACTTTTATTGTACCATTTTCATCAACATGTCTTATAGCATTTGTTATAAAGTTTGTGAGTACCTGCTCCATTCTTTCCCAGTCAGCATTTATCCTTATATTATCAATAAGACTGGTTTCAATTTTTACTGACTTCTCAGCTATTAGTGCTTCATATTTTTTTATAGTATATACTACTAATTCTTTCAAATTAAGTTCTATAAGGGTAAGCTTAAAGTTTCCAGATTCCAGTTGTGACAGATCAAGCATATCTGTCACTAAATGCCCCATTTTTCTTGCTTCATCTATTATTACATCAAGATAAAAGTCCTTTTCCTTTCCTTCAAAAACTTCATCCTTTAATCCAACAGCATAGCCATCTATAAGAGTGATTGGTGTCTTTAATTCATGGGACACAGAGGCTACGAATTCCTTTCTCATCCTCTCAAGATCCCTTTCCTTTTCAATATCCTCCTCAAGCTTAGCATTTGCGGTCCTTAAGTTTGTGAGGGCATTGTCTAAATTTTCCGAGAGAAAATTTAATGAAGCTGCTACATTTCCTATTTCATCATTACTATTAACACTACACTTCTCAGAAAAATCAAGATTAGCCATTTTTGTGGCACTCCTATTAATCTTCACTAAAGGTTTAGCAATCATTTTTGAGTAAACCAATGATAGTGCTGTCACAATAATAGCTGCTCCCACAAAAAAGTATATATAAAACTGCCTGATGACAGAAGAGGCCTCACTGACATTTTGAAGAGAGGATATGGCAAATATAATTTCTCCATTTTCTTTATTTGGTGTTATTGATATTAGCTTTTTCTCAACCTCTTGGATTCCCTTTGTCCTAACTAATATTGTTTTATTTTGACTATTTAAGTTTTCAATACTCCCTGGGACTTGTACCCACTGCATTATGAAATCTGTGAGCTCCATTAACCTCAAATAGTCTGTTCTATTTCTTTGAGTTTCTGACATATATGTTAGTTTTCCAGTAGCGCTCCATATAACAAGCTTTATATTGGAATCTCCCTCATACTCTCCAATAAGCTCTGCAATCTTATCATTTCCTTCAGTTTTATTATAGCTTGCCCTGAATCTCTCAATATCACTTTTCAAATCATTTCTCTTTTTATTTATATAAAAGCTCTCGAAAAATACGGATTGTATAATCAATGTACCACTTATAAATATTCCAAAAACAACAGTCGTTATAATGAAAAGCTTCTTAGCAATGCTTATTTTAGACCTCATTTTTCACCTCAAATTTATATCCGGTTCCTCTAACTGTTGAAATTAAATAGGACTTTTCTCCTAGCTTTTCTCTCAATCTTTTAATATGACTATCAACAGTTCTTAGGTCCCCAATAAAGTCAATTCCCCAAATATAATCCAATATCTTTTCACGGCTTAAAACAATACCCCTGTTCTCTGCAAAATAAACTAATATGTCATACTCCTTAGGAGAGAGATTTAAGGGCATTCCATCTAGAGTTGCTTCATGGGAGGGTTCATCAATAATAAGTCCATCAAATGAAAACTCTTTTTTATTCCGTTTTTCAGAATCATAGGTTCTTTTTAGCAATGCTTTGATTTGAGCTATTAATACTCTTATATCAAAGGGTTTTGTTACATAATAATCCGTTCCTAGCTCATACCCTAGAAGCTTATCATCATCCTCCCCCTTTGCAGTAAGGAATATAACAGGTACATTAGAGCTTTTCCTAATCTCCCTGCAGAAGGACCATCCATCCATTATTGGCATCATTACATCAAGGACTATAAGATGAATATTATTGCTCTTAAATAAGTTAAGAGCCTCCATGCCGTTTTCTGCCTCAAGTACTTCAAAACCATCTCTTTTCAAATATGCACCAATAAGCTTTCTCATTCGCTCTTCATCATCAACAATTAATATCCTCTCATTCATAAACAATTCCTCCTAGAAATTAAGCCCGTGATAGATGACAAACTAGCAATTGTCACTTTCCACGAGCCTTAAATTCCCTGTTTGCCTAATGTACCTAATGTAGGGGCGAACAGTGTTCGCCCGTGTGTTGGTCTTATTATACAAGATACAGCCAAAATTGTTAGTGCCATCGGGAGAACACTGTTCGCCCCTACTTGTTTGGTTATATATTGTTAATTCCTACTTAAGCTCATCTTAATAATAAATATCCAGCATGACATCTCCATGTCATCTTTATTAACAATCTGTTAATAGAAATCCAATTTGTATAAGTTATTTCAACTTCAGCTTTGACAGTGCATCCGCCAGTGCTGTATTAATTGGTTCTTCACTTGCCCTTTTCTGCTGATTTAGATAGCTTGCCACATCAGCTTTAGAGCTTCTTGTATCTTCTTTTTTCCTTCTCTCATTAAAGGCAGACAGCTTCTCCTTATGCCCACAGGTTTTGCATATAAATATCTGACCTTCTCCCTCTCCCTGAAGTTCAAGCTTTTTATGACACTGAGGGCATCTTGCGTTTGTAATTATAGCTACACCCTTTCTATAACCACATTCTCTATCCTGACATATAAGCATCTTGCCTTTTTTACCATTTACCTCTAGTAAAAATTTTCCACATTCAGGGCATCTACTTCTAGTTTGATTGTCATGTCTAAACTTTTCCGTACTGCTCTTTATATCACCAACTACTACCTTTGCATAGCTTCTCATTTCATTTATAAAATTGGTTTTATTTAAGCTTCCCTTTGAAATTGCATTAAGCCTCTGCTCCCACTTTGCAGTAAGGGTTGGAGACTTTAAATCCTCAGGCACCAATTCTAACAGCTGCTTTCCCTTTGAGGTTATAAATATATCCTTACCCTTCTTTTCAATAAGGAAGGTGTTAAATAGCTTTTCTATAATATCAGCCCTTGTAGCTACTGTTCCAAGTCCCCCTGTTTCACCAATGGTTTTAATCAAGTCCTTGCTTTCATTCTCCATGTACCTAGCTGGATTTTCCATTGCTGTTAGCAGAGTTGCTTCATTAAAGGGTGCTGGAGGTTTTGTATCTCCCTTAGTCTGTGAAACATTGGATACATTAAGATTATCCCCTTTTTTCACATTAGGCAGAAGCTGTTCTGATATTCCATCCTTTGAATCCTCTTCATCGAATATGTTCTCATAGACCTCTTTCCAACCCTGTGCTTTAACTATCTTACCCTTTGCTATAAAGCTTTCCTCACCTATTTTTGCTCTTATTGTTGTTTGCTCATATTCAAAGGGAGGATATAATACTGCAAGGAAGCGTTTAACAACTAGGTCATATATCTTTCTTTCCTTATCATTAAGTGTACTTAGGTTTACAAACTGCTCTGTAGGTATTATTGCATGATGGTCGGAAACCTTACTATCATCAACAAATGACTTATTAACATTTATAGGATTTTTCAATGCCTTAAAAGCTAATTTTGAATATGGACCAACCCCACAAGCCTTTATCCTATCCTTTAAGGTATCCACTACATCAGTAGAAATAACCCTGGAATCTGTTCTTGGATAGGTCAATAGCTTATGACTTTCATATAACTTTTGCATAATGGATAGTGTTTCCTTTGCAGAAAATCCAAATATTCTGTTTCCATCCCTTTGGAGCTCTGTTAAATCATATAACTGTGGAGAAAAGCTTTTTTTAAACGCCTTATCAACCTCAACAACCTCAGCATTTTTATGACCTAGGGAGGTTAATATTTTGTCACACCTCTCCTTATCAAAGGTCCTTGTTTCCTTGGTCTTACCATCCTGCCATGTAAGCTTTAATCCATTAGCAAGTGCAGTAATTCCATAATAATGCCTTGGCTTGAAATTTTGTATCTCATCCTCCCTTTTTGCAATAATTGCAAGGGTTGGAGTCTGTACTCTTCCACAGGATAATTGTGCATTGTACTTACAGGTAAGTGCTCTTGTAGCATTAATACCTACTATCCAGTCAGCCTCTGAACGTGCAACTGCTGATGCATAGAGGTTTTCATATTCCCTGCCCTCCTTCAATTTTGCAAATCCATCCTTAATTGCCTTATCTGTGACAGATGAGATCCATAGTCTCTTTATTGGTTTTCTAACATTTGCTTTTTCTATTATCCACCTTGCAACAAGCTCTCCTTCACGTCCTGCATCAGTTGCGATAACTAAATCACCTACATCCCCTCTAGTCATCTGCTCCTTAACAGTATTAAACTGTCTAGAACTCTGCTTAATTACAACTAGCTTTAAGCGGTCAGGCAGCATTGGTAAATCCTCAAGCTTCCAGGCCTTATATTTTACATCATAAGCCTCAGGATCAGCCAGGGTTACTAAATGACCTAACGCCCAGGTTACTATATATTTACTTCCTTCAAAATATCCATTACCCTGTTTAGTGCACTGCAATACCCTTGCAATGTCCCTTCCAACAGAAGGCTTCTCAGCTAGAACTAGTGTTTTACTCATATTAACATTCCTCTCAAATAACATATGTTTATCTTTTTATCTGTGGATTCTTATAAATAAATTACATTCATAATATAGGGAAAGATTGGCTTGCTTCTGCCCACTTTTTACTTTATGCAGGCATGGAATCCTGCCACTACATGTAATATTCTCAGCACTTTATATATAATATATAATATTATAACATATATTTTGATCACTTGTATTTTGAAGGCTTATATCTGCATGATATCCTTCAAATTTGACAAATAGAAAAATTCAAGTTATAATTTCATATAATTACCAATTTGTTGGGAGGTAAAAATATTTTTATGTTTAAAGCGTTTTTTAAAAAGACCACTTTACAAAAGTATATAATACCTTTTACTGTGGTTCTTGTAGTAGTCTTTATATTTACTGCAATGTATATGAAGAGAAAAACTATTACAGTGGTGGTTGATGGAGAGCAAAGGAAGATTACAACTTATAGAAGTACTGTTGCCCAGGTCTTAAAAACAAATGACATACTGTTAGGTCCAAAGGATAAAATCAGTCCCTCCCTTGACTCAAAGCTTATGGATGAACAATCAATAGACATAAAGAGAGCTGTGAATGTAAAGGTCACAGTGGATGGGAAGGATATTGATCTGCTTTCTCCAGAGGATAACATTGGTTCCATGCTTAAAGTAGAGGGAATAACCCTAAGGGATACTGACAGAGTAGTCCCGGATATCTCAACTAGCTTAGTCGAAGGAATGGATATTAAAGTAGTAAGGGTTGATAAAACAAATATTACAGAAGTAGTTCCTATACAATTTAAAGAGGTTGTTAAGGTTAACAAATCTCTGGCAAACACTAAAAAGCAGATTTCCCAGGAGGGGAAAAATGGAGAGAAGGAAGTTATAACACGAATTACATATGAAGATGGAGTAGAAGTTTCAAGGGAAGTTGTTGGTGAAACAATAATTAAAAGCCCTCAAGACAAGATTGTTATCCAGGGCACATATCCATATATGCCTGTTTCCAGGAGTGGAAGCATAATGTCCTATTCAAGAGTATTCGAAGCCAGAGCTACAGCCTACTGGGCGGTAAGGGGAGTTGGCAAAACCTATACAGCATCAGGAAGGAAGGCAGTGTGGAATCCAGATGGCTACAGCACTATTGCAGTAGACCCAAAGGTCATACCATATGGTACAAAACTCTTTGTTGAAGGCTATGGCTTTGCAATTGCAGCTGATACTGGAACTGCAATAAAAGGGAATAAGGTTGATGTGTATTTTAATACTTATAATCAAGCCTGCAACTGGGGTGCGAAATATGTTAATGTATATATTTTAAAATAGTAATTTTGGACCAGGCCGAATCTTTGGCTTGGTCCTTTTTTTATGATTTTCCAGGTTTTATCTGTGACAAATGGTGGTGTTATTGTTAATATATAAATGGAATATTATTTACTAGGATAGAGGTGCTAATATGAGTAAACTACAAGGAATTTTTTATGCAATGCTTTCATCTGCAGCCTTTGGACTTATGCCTATATTTGCAAAAACAGCTGCTAATAATGGAAGCAATACTCTAACGATTCTATCATTAAGATTTTCATTAGCCTTTGTAATGCTTTTAGCTTACCTTCTGTTTACAAAAACAGACTTTAAGGTTAATAAGAAGCAATTGATTCTATTGCTTCTTATTGGTGGACTTGGGTATACCTCCACAGGGCTTACACTATTTTTCTCCTACAACTACATTCCTGTTGGAGTGGCAACCACAATGCATTTCTTGTATCCAGCAGTGGTTATGATATTCAATTATTTTTTATATAAGGAGAAAATCACCAGGAATAAAATTATTGCGCTTTTCATTTCATTATCAGGTGTTTATGTATTAGTAGGAATTAAAGCCACAGGATTTAATCTCTTTGGCTCAGTTCTTGCAATCATTTCAGCCTTTGCATTAACCGGTTGCGTTATGGGAATGAACCATCCAGAGGTCAAAAAGGTTTCTAATATTATTTCAGTATTTTATTTTTCTCTATCTGCAGGTGCTATACTTATTTTTTATACTTTGGTAACAGGAAACTTTAACCTGCCTTTAAACCTTCCTGCTGTTTCATCCATCATTGGAATTTCATTGATTTCAACAATAATTTCAATTGCACTGTTTATGAAAGCTTTAAAGATAATAGGTCCAACCTCCACATCCATACTTGGAACCTTTGAACCTATTGTAAGTATAATAATGGGTATTATACTATTCAAAGAAAAGTTAACTCCTATAATGGCTGCAGGAACCATATTAATTTTACTTTCAGTAATAATATTAGCTAAGGAAACAGAAAAGGTTGAGTAGCCCAGGTAGGGCACCTCAACCTTTAAAATATATATCTTATATTACGATTTACTTGTACAGACAAGTATTATAGACTAAACTTGTTCACGTCCTTTATCATTTTATCTGTCATAATATTTAACTGCTGAGCTGTTGCTGAAACCTCCTCTGAGGATGCATTCATTTCTTCGGAAGCTGCTGCAACTTGTTGTGATGAAGCTGCAACTTCTTCTGCTACAGCTGATGTTGATTCAACCTTTTCCATTATTATGGTTTTTTTATCTTTAATACTGTCAGTTAATGAATTAACTTCTTGTATTTGAGGAATTATCTTATCAATTGCTTCAAAAATGTTTTTAAAGGAGTCAATCGAAGCATCAATACTGTCTATTTGAGCTGTTAGTTCTTCGCCCATGCTTTCTGAATTATTAACCATTTCACTGGTTTCTCCTGAAATATCATTTATCAGCTTATTAATGTCTTCAGAAGACTTCTTTGATTGTTCTGCAAGCTTTCGTATCTCATCAGCAACAACTGCAAATCCTCTTCCTGACTCTCCAGCTCTAGCAGCCTCAATAGCAGCATTTAAGGCAAGCAGGTTTGTCTGATCTGCAACACTGTTAATAAGATTTGATATATCGTTAATCTGATTTATATTCTGTCCAAGACTAGATATTTTTCTATTAAATACTTCAAAGGATTTTTTCATGTTTTCCACTGATCTAACTAATTGTTCCATATTCTTATTGCTGTCATTTGCCATAACCTTTATGTCAGAAGAATTTGTATTAATAGCTTGAATATTTTTTACAATATAATCCAACTCATCACTGAATTTATTAAGAATATCAGTAATATATGTTAAATCATCTGCTTGGGAGCTAACTCCCTTTGTTACATCCTGCATAGCTGCTGTTATACTTCCAGATGATGCTGACATTTCTTCAGATACAGCAGAAAGAGATTCAGAATTCTGATTTAATTCTTCTGATTGCTGCTTAATATTATGAATTATTCCTCTTAACCCTTTTGTGGTAATATTTAAATTCTCAGCAATATCTCTAATTTCATCATTAGACTTCACTTCACAGACAACTGCTAAATCCCCTTGAGATATTAGATTAAATGATTTCAAAATGGACTTTATGTTCTTATTTATTGAATTTGCAAATATAAAGGATACTATGAGTGCTAAGATTATAATTCCAATTGTAATTGAAATTATAACCAGCATCAGCTTACTAATAATAGATGTTAGTTGGCTTTTTTCTATTCCAGTAAACCAGATTCCTATTGTTTGTCCATTGTTGTCCTTAATTGGAATATATATTGCACTGTATTTTTCATTTAGGATATCAGCCTCTCCAACAAATTCTGTCCCTTCCTTCAAAACAATATTTGCAACTTCAGCAGAAACCTTCGTTCCAATTGCTCTATCCCCATCCTTTAAAATATTTGTGGATATTCGTACATCTCCTAAAAAGATGGTTGCAGGTGCCCCAGTTGCTTTTTTAAAGTCATCCACAAATTCTGTATCCTCATTTAAACATTTTTCACCCTTGTATAGCTTGGTACCATCCACCTTCCATTCTCCAGGGAATTTTACCTGTAATAATTTATATCCCAGATTTGCATTTGAGTTGAGCTGACTTTGTATATTGAGATTTACATTATTAGCCACCTCAATATAAACTGGTACTAAAATTGCAATGCTAAGAAGAATAATAAGTATAACATTTAATCCTATAATCTTTCTTTTAATTGTTAATTTAAACTTTTTTCCCACTTTTTTACCCCCCCCAATGAAAAGATTTGTTAGGTTTATACTTTTGAATTGACTACTTTCAATTAACTATATTACCTCCCTTTTTAGTATTAGATTCCAACCTTTATTAATGCAAAACCGAACTCCAAATTCCATTAATTCACCCATATACATTATCCATATTCATGATATAAACTTATGCTACTATATTCTACATTTTGTTAACAAATCCTTCACAATTCTATTATTTTTTTAAATTAAATTATAAATACGACATCAAAAAGGAGGTCCGCAATCGACCTCCTTTTTGATTTACTTTTTAGCTATATACTATCTAATATCTAATGCTAATGCTGTTACTATGATCAACCCTTTTATTATTACTGCCAATATGGATTTATTCCTATGAAGGCTGCCCATAGTTTATGACTCCAAAAATAAGCACTCCTGCAAGTATTCCAGGAACAGTCCCAATATCTCCTGATGTGGATACTCTGCTAACAACATTGCTACAGTACTACAGTAGTATCCATAGTTTGTTTTTAAAACTATTTACATTTCATTAAAAACCATATATAATAGGTTATGGTAAATAAATTCATTTTGTTATTGAGGAGATGTGAGTCTATTATGAGTAATTGCGTATTTTTAACAAGTGTTCTAGCTTAGCCACGGGAGTAGTCTGCCCATTTTTAGCTAGTACATTTGAATAAAAAATACGTAATTTGTATAGGACTCTTTTTTGTTGCCAAAATTACTGTATGATCACTCATTTCTGTGTCTTGAGTGATCTACTGCTGATATTGTGGTATAACATCTCCTTATTGGTGACCAAGAATTTTATGAGCTTTTGTAAAGCTTTATAGTATTCAAAGGAAAGAGGTATTCTATAACCTCTTTCCTTTTTTTATTTAGTGAAAACAGGAGGTAATATATATGAGTATATTAAGTGTAGAAAATTTAAGTTTTGGATTTGGAGATAAAACTTTATTAAAAAATATAAGCTTCAATCTATTTAAAGGAGACCATGCTGGTCTTGTTGGAGTAAACGGTACAGGGAAAACAACCTTTTTTAATATTCTTACAGGAAGACTTATTCCTGATGAGGGCAAGGTTAGTCATCCTTCATCTATTAATATAGGATATCTTGATCAGCATGCAGAGCTTGAGGATGGTTTAAGTATAAGGGACACCCTAAAAACTGCCTTTAAGGTTTTATACGATAAGGAAGGTCAGATGCTTCACATTGGTGACAGGCTGTCCTATGCCAAGGAAAATGGAAATGAAACAGAAAAGCTTCTAAGGGAACTAGGAGCTTTACAAGATGAGTTATTTGCCAGTGATTTTTATAAAATTGACAGTCTTATTGACAATGTTGCAGGAGGGCTTGGATTATTTCCATTGGGTATGGATACCCATGTAGATAAATTAAGTGGAGGCCAGCGCACAAAGGTAAAGCTTGCAAGGCTATTACTTGGAAACCCGGACTTAATGCTGCTTGATGAGCCTACTAATTACCTTGATAGGGAGCATATTGACTGGCTGTCTGAACATCTTATAAATTATCCAAACAGCTTTATAGTAATATCACATGACACAGAATTTCTAAACAGGATAACGAATGTAATTTATCATATTGAATTTTCAAACTTAAAACGTTATCCAGGAAACTACAATACTTTCTTAAGGCTTAAGGATGATGAGACTAAAAGATATATTGACCAGTTTAACAAACAGCAAAAGGAAATAGCCAAAATGGAGGATTTTATAAACAAGAATATAGTTAGAGCTACAACTACTAAAAGGGCTCAAAGTAGAAGAAAACAGCTGGAAAAAATAGAGAGAATAGAAAAGCCTAAGTTTCTTCCTAAACCAGTATTCTCTTTCTTACCAGCCAGAGAATCTACAAGGGTTGTTTTTACAAGTAATCGAATGGATATTGGATATAGCTACCCTATTATAAGCAATCTTAGCTTAAAGCTTGAAAAGGGAGAAAAAATTGCAATTACAGGCTGTAATGGAATAGGTAAGTCTACACTTCTAAAAACTATTATGGGAGTTATTCCTCCACTAGGCGGGATGGTGGAATTAGGCGGCTTCCTTTATCCTGTATATTTTGAACAGGAGGTAAAAGTAAATGATCGAACCCCTATTGAAGAGGTATGGAATGCGTTTCCAAAGAAGCCTCAGAGTGAAATAAGGGCTGCCCTGGGAAAATGTGGGCTCAAACAGGAACATGTTCTTCAGAGCATGACTAAATTAAGTGGAGGTGAACAGGCAAAAGTAAGGCTGTGTAAGCTTATGATGACACCTGGAAACTGGCTCCTACTTGATGAGCCTACAAACCACCTGGATGTAAATGCTAAGCAAGCATTAAAGGAGGCACTTATAAAGTTTAATGGAACAGTACTTCTTGTATGCCACGAAAAGGAGTTTTATGATGGTTGGGTAACCGATGTGTGGAACATGGAGGAATATGCACTTAGTTAATTGTATCATCAAAGCTCTAGGGCATAGTTGTTGGGCAATGGGATGTACTGACTGCTACTCACATTGTAGGGGCGAACAGTGTTCGCCCGTAGGGTATCATGTATACAGAATACTCTCGTATCAAAGTACCCACTTGCGGGCGAACACTGTTCGCCCCTACAACACATAGTAGTTAAATTGATGGTATCTAATACTTCAGAAGTGAAATGAGCCTGGCATGTTTATATGCCAGGCTCATTTTAAATGAAAATTAAGTTCTTATTCCAACTCTTTTAAGTGGAACCTATTTCTATTTCTATTTTTATTAATTGCAAACACATAAAGCAGTATTACCGGGCACAGAATCAAAGCTGCAGAAACTATACCCATGGATATGGATATCTGCTTTGCAATTAAACCTATTAGTACTCCTCCAATAATCTGACCAAATGCATCTATTTGACCCATTGTTGATAAAACAGTTGCTCTTACATTCGATTCTATACCCTGGTTCATCCATGCCCTATAAATCGGTTCATTTATTCTTCTGAATGTGCTAACAGCAAGGTATGAGGCAAATCCAATAACAAAGCTGCCTGATAGTCCAAATGTAAACAAGCTTCCAATAAGCATCATATTTATTATTACCAACAACCACATTCTATCCATTTTGCCTCTCTTCTCCATTCGTCTTTTAACAATTTCAACTGCAATTATGCCTAATATTGAAGCAGTTGTACTGATTATCCCAAACCATAATGCAGGTTTTAGATTTCCTAGGCTTGGAAACATTATATCTTCTAGAAAATGCGCTCCCCAAAGCCTGTCTATTCCCTCGCTGTATAATCCATAAATAAGTGCTATTCCCAGTATGCTCATTAAAACAGTACTTTTCCTTATCGCTTTTAATCCATCTGAAAATGTGTGAACCATCTTCTGCCATGTGTTTTTATCCTCCATGGTCTTAGGTTTGAAGCCATTTTCAGGCATGAATAACACTAAGAATATTGAAAGACCTATAAACAATATACCGCTTATAACCATAGGCAGCCTAACACCAATGCTTCCTAAAAGTCCACTAACTACTATCCCTAATATGGAGAATACTTGTCCAATTTGGGCGCTTTTCAAGAATAACTTTTCAAGGCCCTTATCTCCAACTTCATCTGCAATCCATGCCTCCTCAGCACCGCTTAAAAAGGTTGCACCAACTCCCCATATTACCTGGGACACAAGTACTATTCCATATGCGGGTATGGAACTCTCCAATATAAAACCAATTCCTATCATACCAACACCAACAACTATTGATAGTTTTCTGCTATATATGTCTGCAACAATTCCAGTTGGAATCTCAAAGAGAAAACATGCAGTTTCTAGAATTGTTCCTATTAATACTAATTGAAGAGGATTAACCTTTACAGTTTCTATATAGAAAATACTTGTCATTGTAAACATCAATGAAAATAAAAATGAAGAAACACCCGAATAAATCATATAGGTTTTATATGCTGATAACTTTTTAATCATTAATTCTTCACCCCATAAATTAAAATATTTCTTTCTAAAAACTTGAATAAATGCTGTAATGGCTCTTGATATTTTAGTCCCTTACATACATATAAGTTGTTATGATGTTATATTATTTTTTGTATCTCCTCAAGATAATTTTTAATTATATAAAAGAAATCATTGATGATACTATTCCATAACACAAATTATCTGTTCCTCTATTTTCCAAACAATTTCAAACTGATTAAACCCTACTTCATTGAATAATCTTTTCTGTGTTTCGATGGCGAATGGTATATCTAGATGATAAAAATTCTCTCTAGAAAGCTTGTACTTGTTTATTTCCTTATGATATTCATCAAGAAGTTCCCTTTCCCTTTCTAAAGCAACATAATAGTCCCCTTCAATATACTTTCCTCCATTCTTAAGTGCATTTTTAATTTTTATATATATCTCCTTCTTCTCATTATACTTCCAATGGTGCATTGTCATAACAGATACCACATAATCATAGTTCTCTTCTCCAAAGGGCAACTCAACATAAGAGCCTGTAATTATATTTAATTGATTCATGTATCCCTTATATTTTTCTTTTAGTAAATCAAGCATTCCCTCTGACATATCTATGCAAGTTATTCTGGCATTTGGAGCTTTTTTTAATATGCCTTCAATCTCTAGTCCAGTTCCACAGCCTATGTCTAAAATTTCTATCACATCCTGTGTATTATCAATTGAATTCGAAACACTAATATAATATTTGTCAAAGGATTCAACTGTTTCCTTCATATGTTCTTCATATCCATTAGCTCTTTTATTAAAAAAGCTGGCCATCTCTTCAGGTTTATTACTTGTTTCATTACTCATAGTTTATCTCTCCCAACATATTTATTAAAATTCTTTAAACTAAAAATCCAACTTATTCAACGATAACAATAATACTTCTGATAAAACTAGACATAAAAAGGCTGTAAATGAACAAACATCCACTTACAGCCAAAAATAACCGCGAATTACAAACACATTCTACTATCCTAGCGCTTATATACCAGGATAATAACTTATGCTTACTTTTATAAGGTTATATTGTCAATGTTGTTCTTAACACTAAAGCTCCTGAAAAGGGGTTAACTAAACAAACCTGATAAACAGGTCGTCCTACCTTTTCTAGATAATTATTCAATTTGAATAATTAGTTAAGAACTATCAATTTCATACAGCAATTCTCCTCTTATACATATATATCCATAGATAGTATAATGTATCATATTTCACCTGTCAAGCCTTGGATTCTAACTACATCAGACATAACATTTGAAATTAACGTAAAATATGGCTCAATTTGACGATGATTATATAATCATATAGAATAGAATTAGAAATTTGTCTTATATTAAAAACTATAAATTTTAAAAAGTATTGAAAGAAATAGTATAAAAGTGGTAAAGGAGAACATATGAATAAGCCAAAAATTATGATTTTAGGTACGTTTCACTTTGGAGGTGAGGAAAGTACTGACATTATTAAAATTCAAAATGAAAATCGTCAAAATGAATTAGAAGATGTTATAAAGAAAATCTCACAATTTAAACCTAATAAATTATGCGTTGAATTAAGACCTAGTGAAGAAGAAAAACATAATGTCCTTTTTCAAGAATTTTTACATAAACCAAATTTGGATTTAAATAAGAGGTTAGCAGAAATTAGTATAAAAGGAGCAGACTATAGCATTACTAATCCTATAGATGAACGCATCAATTTTGCATTTGACTTAGCTAAATACAATAAAATAAGTCACATATATTGTATTGACTACTATGATGGATGGACTCAACCCCATGTATTTGAAAAAGCTAAAGAAAATGATGCTTTATACCAAAAACTAAATGAGTTATTTATGCAATTTGCAAATAAATATTATAACCTGTTTACTGACGAATCCAACTTAGAAAAAATATATAAATTTTTAAATAATAAAGAAACTAATGAATTTCAACATGCAACCTCATTTTTACCCTTTAACGATATTGGAATAGGTGAAAACTCTGTAGGAATTGATTTTGTTGCTTCATGGTATAAAAGAAATCTTCATATTTTCTCTAATTTAAAGCATATTTGTGATAATGACGACCGTATATTAGTTTTATATGGTGCAGGGCATTTAAAGCTGCTAAGAAACTTTATTAATGATTCTCTTGATTTAGATTATGTAGAAGCTTTGGACTATTTGTTTTAAGAAATCATCTTAAATGATTGTTATAATTTCTAAAAAAGAGTTAGCTGCTAACTCTTTTTTAAGAAATTATAACATTTTTATTGCAACCACTCTAAACGATCTTAGTTGTCCAGCCTTCTATATTCCAAACATCCGTTACCCAATCCTCATAAAACTCAGGTTCATGGCAAACAAGAAGAACCGTCCCTCTAAAATCAATTAGTGCCTTCTTTAGTTCTTTTTTTGCATCAACATCAAGATGGTTTGTAGGCTCGTCTAGTACCAGCCAATTAACATCCCTAAGCATAAGCTTGCAGAGTCTTACCTTTGCGTTTTCTCCTCCACTTAAAACCATCATCTGACTAGTAATGTGCTCTGTTGTTAGGCCACATTTTGCAAGTGCGTTACGTACTTCAGCATTGGCCATAGAGGGATACTCATTCCACACCTCATCTAAAGCTGTGTTTCTGTTATTTCTATTATCCTCCTGCTCAAAATATCCAGGATGAAGATAATCTCCCATGTGTATTTCTCCAAATACTGGAGGGATTATGCCTAACAGAGTCTTTAAAAGTGTAGTCTTTCCGAGTCCATTTACTCCTCTAATTGCAATTTTCTGACCTCTTTCAAGAGAAATACTTACAGGCTTTGTAAGAGGTTCATCATATCCAAGTACAAGGTTTCTTGTTTCAAATAAAAACCTTGCTGGAACCCTTGCTTCGCTGAATCTAAAGGTTGGTTTTATTTTTTCCTTCGGCTTCTCTAAAATCTCCATTTTCTCAAGCTGCTTTTCCCTGCTCTTTGCCCTTCCCTTTGTTGCAAAGTTAGCCTTGTTTCTTGCAATAAAATCCTCAAGCCTATCGATTTCCTTTTGCTGCTTTTCATATGCCTGGGCTTGTTGACGATTTTTTATTTCATACATCTGCATGAACTGCTCGTAATTTTCTTTATATCTTGTAATTGTTGCATTTTCCACATGATAGATTACATTAACAACTTCGTTTAAAAACTCCATGTCATGAGTTACTAGTATAAAGCTGTTTTCATATGCTTGAAGGTATGTCTTTAGCCATTCTATATGCTCTACATCAAGATAGTTAGTAGGCTCGTCCAAGATCATTATAGATGGATTTTGAAGAAGGAGCTTGGTTAAAAGTACCTTCGTTCTCTGCCCTCCACTAAGCTCATCAACATCTCTTTCAAGTCCAATGTCTTTAAGTCCAAGTCCATAGGCAACCTCTTCAATTTTAGCATCAATTATATAAAAACCGCTTTGTTCTAGGGTTGTCTGAATCTCCCCAACGTCCTCCATCATCCTCTCTAAGTCCTCAGGGGATGCATCTGCCATTTTGTCATATATCTGGAGGGTCTCAGCCTCAAGCTCATACATTCCTTTAAAAGCTTCTCTTAAGATATCTCTAATTGTCTTTCCCTTTTCCAGTATGGTATGCTGATCAAGATAACCAACAGTTACTCTACTGCTCCATTCAACCTTACCAGCATCTGGCATCAGCTTTCCTGTAACAATATTTAAGAAGGTTGACTTTCCTTCCCCATTTGCACCAATAAAGCCAACGTGCTCCCCCTTCAAAAGCCTGAAGGATACCTCTTCAAGTATTTTTCTAGCTCCAAAGCCATGGCTTACATTTTCAACATTTAATATACTCATTTCCATCTCCCTCATCTAAAAGTTTATATTTTAAG
>JARDZI010000210.1 GCA_029240935.1 Clostridiales bacterium | reverse complement strand
AATCCATTTAGTATTGGTGGTATTGTCCAAGTTGGAACAGCAATAGTTTTTGGTACAAGTCCTATTGCTATGCTTAAATAAGAAATTATTGTAATTACCATAGGAGTTAATACAAATGGTATTACATAAATCGGATTTAGTACCATTGGTAATCCAAACAATACTGGCTCATTTATATTGAATATTCCAGGTCCTATTCCAAGCTTTGCTATACTTCTGTTTTCTGTCCTCTTTGCTGCAATAACCATTGCTATTAAAAGACATATGGTAGTTCCTGCACCACCCATATATACAAATGAGTCAAAGAAGCCTGATGTAATTACATTTGGTATCTGTTCTCCTGCTTTAAATGCAGCGACATTTGCACTCATTAAAGGAAGAAATACTGCACTCATTACAGGAAGAATAATATTTCCTCCATGTAAACCAAAGAACCAGAATAAATGTACAAGGAAAACAATAATTAATGCTGCTCCCAGGCTGTCTGCTAAGCCCATTAATGGCTGTTGTATTAGTGAGAATATAGCTTGATGAATATCTGGTACTTTTATAGCTACAAGGATAATTCTAAGTAATGCAAATACTATCATTGTTATTGCAGCAGGCAATAATGCTGCAAATGACCTTGAAACTGCTGGTGGTACACTTTCTGGCATTTTTATTACTAGCCTTTTGTTCCTAAGCAATCTAACAAATATTTCTGTGGATACAAGAGCCACAAATATTGCTACAAATAAGCCTGATGCGCCTAAGAATGCAAATGGAAGTGCCCAATCCAATGCTGAACCATTATAAAGCATTAGTAAGCATGAGAAGGATATAACTCCTGCTGTAAGGCCATTTGAATTATAATGTCTTGCAAGATTATAAGCTATAGTAAATGAAACAAGTAATGACATAATTGCAAAGGAACCATTCCAAAGATTTCCTCCAAGGCTCGTCCATGATGGTCCAAAAACACCTGTCATGAAATTCTGGAATCCTTTCCATGGGAAGCCATTAATTAGTACTGCAAAGGAACCAACCAGTATTAATGGCATGATTGCAACGAATCCATCACGAATCGCTACAAGATGTCTTTGTGAGCCTATTTTTGCAGCAATAGGAACAAAATATTTGTCCATGAATTTAATAAGATTTTTCATAATTTTCCCCCTACCCTAAATATTTTTATAATTTCTTTTAAAGCCCTCAAGCTTTAAACTCATTTTGGATGGAAATTATTTATCCTTGAGCAAATTCAATGCCTGGTTTAGAACCTTTTCTCCATTCATAAGTCCATAATCAATACTATTAATTAATTCAACTGGAATTCCCTTTTCCTCTCCTTCTGCCTTTACTCTATTAAGTAAATATCTAACCTGTGGACCTAATAGGAACACATCTGTCTCACCCCAGTAGTTTTTTAGCTCTGCCTCGCCAATTGCAATTATCTTAACCATGGCTCCCTGTTTAATTGCAGCTGCATTCATTTTAGTGACCAGCAAGCTTGTTGACATTCCCGCTGCGCATATTAGTGTAATCCTCTTCATTCAACCCCTCCTTTACAATGTATTTTTTAATAACTGATACTAAATAATGAATTATGTATATTGTTTTTCTGTATATTTTACTATTATATTAAGCAATTACTATGCCAAAACACTTTTCCATTATTTTTTTGATGTTAGAAATTTTAATACCCAATTTTAATTAATTCTTATTATTTACTTAAACACTATTTCCATTTTAAAGTATAGTGTTTCATTATTCTCACCTAGTGTTTCAAATTTATCAATGAAAAGTAATAGATTAATACACTATAAAGCATTAGTGTTTAAAAAAATAAAACCCATCAGATTTTTAATCCTAACGGGTTTTAAATGCCTTAATCTTTAAAACTATCTATTAAATTCTTAATTTTCATTACAGCCTTAACTATTTAATCCTCATAAATACTGTCACCAATCATAGATGCTGCATCCTCGTCCATCATAATTACAACATCTCTATGAAGCTGTAATATGGATGCTGGTACCTCAGGAGTTATTTTACCTTTTATTGTTTTATAAATAGCATTTGCCTTTTCTACTCCATTTGCAAGGAGTACTATTTTTTCTGCATGCATTATATTTTTAATTCCCATACTTATTGCCTTTGTTGGAACTTCATCAATAGAATCAAAAAACCTGGAATTTGCAATTATTGTATCCTCATCAAGATTCACAAGATGAGTTCTTGATTCAAACTTTATGTCAGGTTCATTAAAACCAATATGACCATTTCTTCCAATACCCAATATCTGAATGTCAATCCCACCAGCACTTTTTATTTTTTCATCATATTCAATACATTCTTTTTCAACATCCTTTGCCATACCATTGGGAATATTAATTTTATTTCTATTAATGTTTATATGATCAAATAATTTCTTTGCCATATAATAAAAATAGCTTTGGGGATTATCCTTTGAAATCCCACAGTATTCATCAAGATTAAATGTACTAGCCTCACTAAAATCAACAATCCCAGCTGTATACATTTTAACTAGCTCATCATACATGCCTAATGGAGTTTCACCTGTTGCAAGTCCTATAATACTATCTGGCTTTAAAACCACCTGGCTTGCAACCATGTTAGCAGCTTTTTTACTCATTTCATGATAACTTTTTACTACCATTATTCTCATCCTTATCACCCGCCTAAATTATTGTAAATTATACTTTATAACTTCTATCTAATATCACCTATTATACCTATTTTTTCATATAAATCAACAAATTCTCTCGCCATATCCTTAATTGTAATAGCATTCATAAGATGATCCTGTGCGTGTACCATAAGAAGAGTTACATCTGTTCCATTTCCAGAAGCTTCATTCTGTATTAATTCTGTTTGTACCTTATGCGCACTTCCTAATTCCTCATTTGCTTTTGAAAGGAGCTTCTTTGCTTCTATTATATCTCCCTCCTTAGCTTTCATAATTGCTTCCATTGAATAACTTCTTGCATTTCCACCACTAATAATAATTTGCAATACTATTTCCTGATAACCCATATTCAACATCCTTCCACTAATGTCATATTAGTAATCACAATTAAATTGCTTTTTTAGATTCATGTAATAATTGCCTTTTTAAATTCAGGGTTTTGTTTTCTATTACTGATTAAGCAATTATTATGCCAAAACACTATTATCAATAGTTTTACTAGAATCAAAAAAATTCATAATAAAGCATATCTCATCCTCAGTAATATTTATATCATATTTTTTATTTATGAATTTCAATGAGTTCTTTATGCAATTATGAAGCTCCTGATTATCCCTAATATATTCTTCTTTACAGTTATATTCAACTAGGGATTCCTGGCCTATAAACCTATCAATCATACAACCTATATGAAGTACAATGCCTATCATAATATCCGTGTTAATCTTTATCTTAAGCTCTCCCTCTATTGAGGAGATAACCTTTTTTATATCCTCAAACATTCTAATACCATCTACATTTTTTAAATGATGCTTTAGTGTTTCACCCATTTTTAAATAAGTATTTTGAATATCGATTATCTCTTGTATCTTTTTTATTGCCATAAGATTTAATACTTCTTCAAGTCCATACTGTGGAATACTGGTATTTAAATCAAAGGGACTTATAATACAAATAATTTCTTTTTCCCTTCCAACTCTTTTTATTCTTTGATTTATTTCTTCCTTTCCAATTATATTAATAGGAAGTATTTCAAAGATTTTATTATCAAATTTTAGATGACTCCCTAGGAATTTTTTTATAGCAATTGCACTACCTTCTCCTGTTGTACAAGCAGTTAGGATTACATATTTTTTATCATCTATAGGTTCCTCATTTTTATCCTCATCATCAATTTTCTTAATACTTTTAACATCACTATAAATTTTATCAATCCCATAACCTAACATTGCTTTTCTGGTTGCTTCAATTACATGAAGAGTACTGACAAGCTGTATTACTCTCATTGGTGTATTTAATTCCTCCTCAATTATATCTCCAAATGTAGAAAGGGAACCCATATCCACCAGTAAAATAAAACCATTTTTATTGTTAGTACTCTTAACATATTCCTTGACTCTTATTAATACACTTTGAGGGCTATCATTAAGAGGTGCATTAATACCAACTGCATGTTCAACACCTAACAGTTGGTTTGTTACCTCTGCCATAGAGGTTGCAGTTGAATTCCCATGAGCAATAACAATTACTCCAACCTTATCAAAGTCATCTTTTTCTGGTTCATTATCCAATATAAAAAACATTGTTAAAAAGCCTGCCTCATCAATAGGTATGCTTATATCTATAGCCCTCTCAATCATTTTTAAGCATTCTAATGCAACATTGAACTCTGTACTGTGCTCTGACCTTATTTTATAAAGCTGTGGATTTATTATTTTTTTATTTTTCTTAATTCTCTCAACCGATGCTTCTATATGTATTGCCATTCCAAGGTAAACCTTCTGACTAAAAACCCTGTTCAGCTTTAATTCACTGTATTTAATTATTTCTTCTACAACATCAATAATAATTTCATCAACTACATTTATCAGACTTCCTATGTTTAGTCTGCTATTTACTCCATGAAAATACTGAGTAAAATAATTTTCTATATCCTTTTCAATTATGTCTTCAAGTTCTTGTCCACTTATTCCACGATTCTTTAATTGGTTTACCCTGTAGTCAATTATTTCATATATATTTCCTTCACTTTTTTCATTATCAAAAATTAGTTTCACATCATCCTTGCTGAATATACAGTAATGATTGTTAATACCAATAAGCTTATTCCAAAACTGCCTATGTTCCGTTTCCCTGTATAACCCTTCCCTAATATAGTTAGGAAGATCTGGGCTGTTAACCTTTACATCATCTTTCTTATGAGATAATAAATCAGCATAGGCCTTTGCGCATGCAAGTTGAATATCTGTTCTAAGCTGTCCCACATTATTCTGACATATATAGCTTAAAAATGCTCTCATAGAATTTACTGATACCCTAATCTCCCTATCAAGTCTAAAGGACTCTTCTCTAAAAAAATTAGTAATAAGACCAAATCTCTCCTCCATGCCTCTTTCATTAAGTCCTGGAATTCTTATAATCATTGGTATTCTTCTTGTAAATGTCTTCAAAAGACTTGATTCTGGATTTTCAGTTGTAGCAGAAATTATTAATACACTTGATTTTCTTTCTAAATCAGTTTCTCCAAGCCTTCTGAATATTCCCTTATCCATAAATGTAAAAAACATTTCCTGACCTTCTGCAGGAAGCCTATGTACCTCATCAAGAAAAAGGATTCCACTATTAGCCTTTTCTATTAGCCCTATCCTATCAGAATCTGCTCCTGTATAAGCCCCCTTCTTTACTCCAAATAGCTGAGAAATAAGAAGTTGTGGATTATTAGAGTAATCTGCACAATTAAAGGTTATAAAGGGTGATTCCTCTGGCATCTTCCCCATTTCCATTGCATATTTGTGCATTATACCTGCAAACATAGTCTTTCCAACTCCAGTATCCCCTAATATAAGTGTGTGCATCCCCCTTGGGGGATATAAAATTGCAGCCTTTGCCTGCTCCCCCGCTGTCTTTAGGCTTTTATTATCCTTAAGGAGCTTGTCTAAAGTGGTCATATATTTAACATGATCAACATCCTCATTATCTATGGGAGTAAATAACACAGGTCTTCCAGTTGTTTTCCTAACCTTCCCCATCTCACACAGCTTGTTCAATTCGCTGCTTACATTGGCTCTACTAAGGCCAAGTACCTCAGCAAGACTCTGTGCATCAATACCATTATTAATTGCTAATTCCAGCAATTTTTCATAAACTATATCAATTCTCTTCATGGATTTCACTCCCATCCATATTTGTATCTATACTTTGAAATAGGTAATTATATTTCCTATGAACTAAATAACTATAATCATTTATTCTATATTTTTCTATTTATTCCTTCTTTGGGAGGCAATACTAACAAAACAGGAGGGATAGCGTCTCAAAATAATGAAATCTCATAATCTCATGTGGCTGGCACCAAAAGGATGGGCTCATTTTTATGAGCCCATCCTTTTATACTTCAAACAGCTTTTTCAGTTCTTCATACTTATCATATGTAAGTAATGCATCCTTATCTGTGTTTTTTAACTTTATGGTGTAGGTCCATCTTCCATAGGGATAAATCTTGTTTATCATTGAAAGGTTTATTATATAGGATTTGTGGCTTCTTAGAAATTGGGTTTTATCAAGCTTTTCTTCAATATCACTTAAACCTTCGGATGTGATATAACTGGAATCCGCAGTATAAATTACTGTGCTTCTGTCTTCCCTTTGAATTATAATAATA
>JARDZI010000209.1 GCA_029240935.1 Clostridiales bacterium | reverse complement strand
AAGGGGATGTTAGTTTGATTTTTGTGAAGGATAGGTGGTTATCCGCCTAACCAGATATGGGAAAGGTTTATGCCTTTCCCATATTACTGTATAAACCCTGTTGACATAAAAAGCAAGATGTTATACAATGGTATTGGTAAAGATGTTAGATAATAGAAATAATATCAGGTGAAAGGAGTGTTGTAACATGATTAAAGTTAGTATAAAGGTGATTTCTGTCTAACTGAATATGGGATCAGGAGAATATAGTAGACACAGCCCTAGTGTTGGGTATATTTGTGTTGTCTTCTGGTCAAAATTGTGTAACCGTCACCTGAATGACATATATAAACCCTAATGGGTTCAGGCAGCACGATTGTTATCGTGTTTTTTTATTGCTTGAAATTATATGATCCCGTGGATGGTAACCCTCCACGGGATTTTTATGTTTATTTTAAATTCAACTAAGCAATAGTGCTATGTCAAGGGTTGAAGCATGTAACTAGAGATAAGCAGGTGACCAATAGTTGAATGTAAAAAAGATAATTTGAAGGAGGTGTTCATGTGAAAATCTTAAGACATTCATCAGCAACAAGTTCAAAATTTGAGGAGGTTTTCATATATGAATTACAGAAACGGGAAGGAAATATTGCCAGCTAGGTTATTAGAGGAGCTTCAAAAGTATATTGAAGGTGAAATTATATATATACCAATAAAGAGTGAATCAAGGGCAGCCTGGGGTGCCATGAATGGAACCAGGGGACAGCTTGATGTGAGAAATAGGGAAATATACCGATTATATAAAAGCGGTACAGGAGTCTATGAACTAGGAGATATGTACAGCCTGTCCGAGGATAGTATAAGAAAAATAATAGTTAAACAAAACCAACAGTGTGTTAGAGCTAATGGTTAATAAATATAAGAGGGTGGACAAATTAGAAAATTTAAATAAACTAGGATGGTCTCAACATTTTCAAGAAGGATTTGAAGTATATTCTAATAAAGGATATATAGCTGGAAGAGTTGTTGCAGCCTATATGCATATGTACAAGGCAAGTACAGAGTATGGTGAATTATCAGTAGAAATATCTGGGAAGCTGAGGTTTGAGGCCTCAGCGGCCCAGGACTATCCTGCTATTGGAGATTGGGTGGTCATAAGCCCAAGACCAGAGGAAATGGCAGGGACTATACATGGGATTCTTCCAAGGAGTAGTAAGTTCTCAAGAACAGCTAGTGATGGAACAGGTGATGAGCAGATTATAGCTGCAAACATTGATACTGTGTTTATAGTGAACTCATTAAATTCTAACTTTAATCTAAGAAGAATTGAAAGATATTTAACCCTTGCCTGGGAAAGTGGAGCAAGCCCTGTAATAATATTAAGCAAGGCAGATTTATGTCATGATGCTGAAGAAAAATATAATCAAGTTGAAGAAATCGCATTTGGTGTACCTATTCATGTGGTAAGCTCTGTTTCCAAGGAAGGACTAGAGGGAATTAATCAATACCTGCTTGAGGGGAAAACGGTTGTACTATTAGGTTCTTCAGGGGTTGGCAAGTCAACACTGGTAAATGAATTAACTGGAGAACATATTCAAAGGGTTCAGGATATAAGCAGAATTGAGGACAAGGGAAGACATACGACTACCTCAAGAGAACTTATAACATTAAAATCAGGTGCCATGCTTATAGACACTCCCGGTATGAGGGAGCTTCACCTTTGGGAGGGTGAGGATGGAATAGGTGAGGTATTCAGTGATATAGAAAAAATAGCAGAGGGTTGCCATTTTAATGACTGTACTCATGAGGATGAACCAGGCTGTGCAGTAAAGCACGCTATAAATGAGGGATTACTAGATAACGCAAGGCTTGTCAACTACAATAAAATGCAATTGGAAATCAAGCGCTTCGAAAGAAAACAAGCAAGAGCAAAGAGAATGGGAGAAAAAAAGGGCAAGAAGAATACAGGAAAAAATGGGGTTAGAAATAAGAGGGTCGATTCCTTTGAGTATTAAGTTTAGGGGAGTTGACAATTAAAATAATAAATACTGCGAGGTGAACGCCATTTGATAATCAAAGCGTTAAGCTATTTAGATGAGAATACTATTAAAGAGATACGCCAGGTTGAAGCAGTATGTAAGGACTTTGATAAACTTGGAGGAACTATATACCTTGATAATTCTTTTGATTTTAATAAAGATATTAAGAGTGTATTCTTAATGTATGATAATAGCAAGTTGGTAAGTGTGCTATCAATGTTTATACCAACTAAGCAAGAAGCAGAAGTTTCAGGGTATACCCTTCCTCAGTATAGAAGAAGAGGATATTTTGAAGAATTGTATGAAAAAGCAGTTTGTGAACTAAAAAAATATGAAATAGAAACTAAATTATTAGTATGCGAGTCACAGTCCATATCTGGAAAA
Organism: Clostridiales bacterium; assembly: GCA_029240935.1. Classification (GTDB taxonomy): domain Bacteria; phylum Bacillota; class Clostridia; order Clostridiales; family Caloramatoraceae; genus JARDZI01. Next base: position 3,959 of record JARDZI010000209.1, on the reverse strand, counting down.
GAACTAATAAGGAAATTAAATGGGAAACATGCATTTAATGAATACTTTATGAGATATATAGGTGCAGGTAGCCTATTAAAGGATGAGCATAACTACCGTTCAACACTAAACATTCCGGGAGTAGATAGCACAAATGAGCTAATTGATATGCGCCAAAGAATTTTTGGAGATAGTTATGAAGACACAAAAGTTATGATACAAAATACATTTGAATCAGAGAATAGGATACAGTACGCATTAACATATGAAAATAGGTTTATTGGTATTGGCTCTGCATGTTTTGAAGAAGGACAGGTGTCCATATGTGGATTGGGAATTTCCCCCGAGTATCAAGGAATGGGATTTGGGAGAGAAATTTTATTATTAATATTAATAGACTTATTAAAAAAAGGAAACAAGGATATAACTATCGATGTGGATAGTGAAAATGAAAAAGCTTATAATCTCTATAAAAACAATGGTTTTCAAGTTAAGATTTCATATGAGTATTATAGTGTGAAATAGTAATTCTATTTATTTTATAATAATCAATATTATGATTCCTCTAAAGTTTATGATACAATATTACTAAGTTAAATTTTACCATAGTATATTTAGCTTTTGTAGAAAAATTCTATTTATATTGTGGAATTATTGGAGGGACAGAAAATGGAGAGAATGATTTCTTACTGTGGGCTTGTGTGTTCAGAGTGTCCTGTTTATGTAGCTAAAAGGGATAATGATGATGAAAGGAGAATAATGACAGCTAAGGCTTGGTCATGCGACACCTTTATCGTTAATCCTGAGGATATAAACTGTGATGGATGTCTTTCAGTAGATGGAGAACTGTTTAAATACTGTGGCGAATGTAATATAAGAGAATGCGGTACAAATAGAAAGGTTGAAAACTGTGGGACATGCACTGACTATGGATGTGAGAGAATTAAGTTTCACACTGATAGATCACCAGAATCCAAGGTGATTCTTGATGAAATTAACAGGAATAAATGATTATTGATTTTAAGACTTTCCTTGTAATAACAGTACCATTCTGGGTAATATTTAGAATAATTAAAATAAAACAAAGGCAGATCATTGGGGTAAGGAATTATATAAAGTATGAGCTAGTAGTAAATTTACTATTTATATATCTACTTTATCTGGCTGAAATGACTGTATTCCCATTAAGTATTGCTATCCCTATTGAAAGAAGGATTAGCCTAATCCCATTTAAAACTATAATGCAGTTTATTCCTATTCTATTGAAGCATGGCTTAATAACAAACTCCTTAAGTCCACACTTAAATGCAGGTGCTATTAATATCATAGGTAATATTGTAGTTTTTATCCCAGTTGGAGTGCTTATACCAATGATAGATAAAGGTTTTGCAAAGTTTAAAACTACATTCATGATTGGATTTACTACTTCATTTTCCATAGAAATACTTCAATTCCTATTTACTGATGGAAGATGTATGGATGTTGATGACTTAATACTTAACACTTTAGGAGTAGCCATTGGGTGGGTTATTTTTATAACAATTAGATTTTTAATAAGAAGATATAAAGAGAGTATCACAAAATGATACTCTCTTTATAATATAGAAGATTTGATTACATTATATAAAATGGATATAATGAGTTTGTAATAATTAATAGAATTAAATGATATAGAACCTATAAATCAATTTACTAGAGAAGGTGTTTATTTGTATCTGGATGAATTGAAACGAAAGTTAAGAAGTCTAAAGAAGCTAGAAACTACAATAAGGTTTAACAATAGAGTGTTATCTGGTAAAGAACAATTCGTATGGGACAAGTTCTTCTCTACAAAAACAGATAGGGATACTTCTGTGAAGTATAACATGAAACAGCTTTTAGCAATGGATCGAGAAAAGATAAAAGAAGTATTTGATGAATTTTTTTATCATGTATATTTTAAATATTATAGTGAAAATGGAATTACATTAAATGATCTGTACGATCCTAATCTTTTATCCATGCTTGGCCTTTCTGAAGGGGCAACAACTGAGGATATTAAGAAAAGATTTAGGGAGTTAGCACTTAAATATCATCCTGATAAGGGTGGAGATAGTGAGAAATTTATTGAAATCCTAGATATATATAAGAAACTCACTGAGAATTAATAAAAGGACTTGTTGATATTTCAATATTTATTCTTATATAATATGAGAATACCTAAAGGAGTAGATAGAAATGTTTAGAGATATTATATGGGACTTTGATGGCACATTATTTGATACATACTCTGCAATAGCCGGTGCTTTTCGAAGAGCTTTAGGAGAGGAGGGCATTGAGCAGACTGAGGAGGAGATATTAAGGGTACTTAGAATATCTATGACACATGGAATAAATTATTATCGGGATAATTTTAGTATGAATGTAGAAAAGTTTGTAGATAGATTTACAAAATATGAGGATGAAATAGATGAAGCTAATATATTCCCATTTCCTTATGCTAGAGAGATATGCAGGGAGATAATTGACATGGGAGGACGAAATTTCATACTCACCCACAGAGGCAAATCCATATATAAATTTCTGAAACATCATAATATGCTTCACCTATTTACTGAGATAGTTACCAAGGAGCATGGTTTTAAGAGAAAGCCTGACCCTGAAGCATTTATATATTTGGTAAATAAATATAATATTGGAAAAGATAATGCTCTAATGGTTGGAGACCGTGTGGTTGACCTGGCAGGTGCAAAAAATTCTGGAATTAAATCCTGCCTGTTTGATGTCTGTAATTGTGATTTTAGGCAGCAAGCTGACTATGTAATAGACTCAATGAAGGAGCTAGAGGATATTTTATTTTAACCATTTAATCTGAAGTGGCAAGAAGTCTCCATTCTATGAAGCTGGTTAGAGTATGTTATTGTATAAAACATGAAGCAAAATAAATTGAAAAAATATTGTAAAGCAATAATTTTCATGCTACATTGTGAATAAGAATTTATACTTTAAAACATAGTTAATAATAGATAAACATAATTTAAGTAATTTGTGAGGTGCCATATTGAAAATAAAAAAATACAATTTATATACTTTTTGAAACTGATTCCAGAGTTAATAGATGATAACAACTGGACTGAAGTGGAAAATGATATTGTTGAGAGGCACTTTGTAAGATTACAGGGCTTGGTGAAGGAAGGTAAGGTTATTTTAGCAGGAAGAACATTAAATACTGATTCTGAGGGGATAGTTATCCTTGAAGTTGATTCGGAAGCGGAAGCAATCGAACTTATGGAAAACGATCCTACAGTTAGGGAAAAAATCATGACTGCAAAGCTATTCCCATATAGGGTGGCTTTAATAAGAGAATAAAAAGTTGGAGGAAAAAAATGAAGCATGTTGTTTCATGGTTTGAGATACCAGTAAATGATTTAGACAGGGCAAGTAGGTTTTATTCGGAAATTTTTAATATTACACTTGAGCCATTTGAGTTTAATGGACAAGCTATGTCAGTCTTCCCAGCAGAGGATGAAGCTATTAATGGGACTTTGATTAAGGGGGAAGGGTATGTTCCATCAACCCAAGGTACTATAGTGTATCTAAATGCAGGTGAGGATTTAAATCCTATCTTAAACAAAGTTGAGCCTGCAGGTGGAAAGGTAGTTGAGGAAAAGGTTGAAGTAATAGCAGGCAGAGTATATGCAGCTGTATTTCAGGATGTGGAAGGAAACAGAGTAGGTTTGTATTCCACTAAATAAAAAACAATGACTTAATGCGCAGTGCTTGACTCGGCGCATTTTATTTTATTTATAAACATTAAGTAGATGTCCCTATAATTATGATAAAATTTATATATTATATATACTTTAAAAAATAATTGTAAAAGGGTTATAATAAAGGAAAGACTAAAGAATGTCAGGAGAGATGAATATGACGAAATTATCGAGAAATTATTTGTGCTGGTGTGGCAGCGGTAAAAAATATAAACACTGTCATTTAGAAGA
>JARDZI010000208.1 GCA_029240935.1 Clostridiales bacterium | reverse complement strand
ATAATCTCATGTGGCTGGCACCGAGGGTCCGAGGTACCCACTTGCAGGCGAACACTGTTCGCCCTTACAACTCATAGTAGTGGAATTGTTTTAGTTACATATAGACAACTTGCATCGCACTCTTCCTATTTTGTGTAACAAAAAGAAAACATAAAGTGCTTAGCACTATAGAAAGGAGTAATAAAATGAGAGAACAGCTTGAGAAAATTAAAAATGATGCTGTGAAAGAGATTAAAGTTGGGACCGACAGTAAGGGCTTAGATGAAATAAGAATAAAATATCTTGGGAAAAAGGGACTGCTAACTGGGATACTAAGAGGTATGGGAGGCTTAAGCACTGAGGAAAGACCTGTTATCGGAAAGCTTGCAAATGATGTCAGAGAAGAAATTGAAGCAGCACTTGAAGCTTCAGTTAACAAAATTAAAAGTGGTGAGAAAAATAAAAGGCTTTTAGAGGAAGTTATTGATATAACTATGCCTGGTGTTAGTAGTAAAATAGGGGGACTTCATCCTGAAACTAAGGTTCTTGATGAAATAAAGGAAATATTCTTTGGAATGGGATTTTCTGTTGCAGAGGGTCCTGAGGTTGAATTGGATTATTATAATTTCGAAGCATTGAATATTCCAGAAAATCATCCAGCAAAGGATGAACAGGATACCTTTTATATAAACGATAAGGTAGTTCTAAGAACCCAGACCTCACCAGTTCAGATAAGAACAATGGAAAAAACAAAACCACCAATTAGAATTATTGTACCAGGAAGGGTATATAGATCAGATGCTGTTGATGCAACCCACTCACCAGTATTTACTCAAATAGAGGGCTTGGTTGTGGATAAGGGAATTACAATGGCAAATCTAAAGGGTACACTGGATACATTTGCCCAGAGATTTTTTGGCGAAAAAACCAGAACAAAATTCAGACCACACCACTTCCCATTTACAGAACCCTCAGCAGAGGTTGATGTGTCCTGCTTCGTATGTGGTGGAGAGGGCTGCAGAGTGTGTAAGGGGTCAGGTTGGATTGAGATACTTGGCGCAGGAATGGTTCATCCTGATGTATTAAGAAGAGGTGGAATTGATCCGGAAATATATAGTGGTTTTGCATTTGGTATGGGACTTGAGAGAATAGTAATGATTAAGTACGGAATAGATGACATGAGATTATTATTTGAAAATGACGTTAGATTTTTAAAGCAATTTTAAAGTGAGGAGGTAAATAATATGAAGATACCATATAGATGGCTTTTAGAATATGTTGATTTAAATAAGGATATTAAAGAGGTTGGAGATGCACTTACTCTTTCTGGTTCTAAGGTTGAGGAGATAATTGAAATGGGTAAGGAAATTGATAGGGTAGTAACTGCAAAGCTTATAAAGCTGGAAAAGCATCCAGATGCAGATAAGCTTCAGATTTGTCAGGTTGATATTAAGGAAGAGGTAATACAGATTGTTACAGGAGCAAATAATATAAAAGAGGGAGACATTGTTCCAGCCGCACTTCATGGTTCAAGTCTTGTTGGAGGAGTAAAGATAAAAAAGGGAAAGCTTAGAGGAGTTGAATCCAATGGAATGCTTTGTTCTGAAGCAGAGCTTGGAATTGCAGATGAAAGCTCTGTTCATGGAATAATGATACTACCAGAGAATACTCCAATAGGTGTAGACATAAAAGAAATATTAGGACTTGATGGAGGAGTAATTGACTTTGAAATAACCTCCAACAGAGCAGATTGCTTTTCAGTGTATGGAATAGCCAGGGAAGCATCAGCAACCTTTAATGTACCATTAGAACCACTTGAGTTGGATTTTAAAGGGAACAGTGATAACATAAATAATTATTTATGTGTAGAAGTAAAGGATGAACTTTGCAGAAGATATATTGCAAAAATGGTTAAAAACGTTAAGATTAAGCCATCCCCGGATTGGATGCAACAAAAGCTTGAGGAAGCAGGAGTAAGAGCAATAAATAACATGGTTGATATTACAAACTATGTTATGTTAGAGCTTGGACAGCCACTACATGCATTTGACTATAGGGATATTGCTGATAAAAAAATAATCGTTAGGCGTGCTGATGAAAATGAGAAGTTAAAAACTCTTGATGGAAATGAAAGAACTTTAGATTCCTCCATGCTGGTAATTGCAGATGATCAAAGGGCTGTAGGTGTGGCTGGAGTTATGGGTGGAGAAAACTCAGAAATTAAGGAGGACACAAAGGCAATAGTTTTTGAATCTGCAAACTTCAATGGTCCTAATACTAGAATAACCTCGAAAAAACTTGGACTTAGAACCGAAGCCTCCTCCAGGTTTGAAAAGGATTTAGATCCAAACCTCCCTGAAATTGCCATAAATAGAGTTTGTCATCTTGTTGAGCTATTAGGTGCAGGAGAGGTTGTTGGAGGAGTTATTGATATTTATCCAGAGGTTATTAAACCCCATAACATTCAAGTATCCCACAAATGGATTAATGATTTTATTGGAATAGATGCTGATGCAAATCAGATGAAGTCGATGCTTCAAAGCCTTGGAATGAAGGTTGAAGGAGAGGATACACTCAATATAGAGGTTCCAACCTTTAGACAGGATGTAAAGATAAATCAAGATGTTGCTGAGGAAGTAGCAAGGTTATATGGATATGATAAAATTCCGTCTGTTAAAATGTCAGGGGAGACAGTTGAGGCTGTTTGGACAGAGGATCAAAAGTTAACCAAATTAGTTAAGAATACAATGGCAGCATCAGGATTATATGAAGCCCTAACCTATTCCTTTGTAAGTCCTAAGGTGTATGATAGTATTAACACACCAGCTGATAGCAGCCTGAGAAATAATGTAGTTATTAGAAATCCATTAGGCAAGGATTTCAGTGTAATGAGAACCACAACTCTTCCTTCAATGCTTGAATTATTAGGAAGTAATTATTCAAGGGACAATAAAAATGTGGGCTTGTTTGAAATAGCAAGGGTTTATATACCAAGCAATGAGCAATTACCTGATGAAAGGGATAAATTAGTAATTGGAATATATGGTAATAGAGATTTTTACAACCTTAAGGGAATAATTGAAAATCTGCTAGGTGAATTAGGAATTGAAAAGGCTGAATATGTAAGAGAAACAGAAAATCCAGCTTTCCATCCAGGACGAACTGCAAAGCTTTTAATTAGAAAACAGGAAGCAGGAGTAATAGGAGAGGTACATCCTGATGTTACAGAAAATTATGGAATAGATGAAAGAGTATATATTGCAGAGATTGATTTAAGACTTGTATTCCAGGCAGCTAAAATGGAAAGGAAATATAAAGCTCTTCCAAAATTCCCAGCTTCTCAAAGGGATATTGCAATGCTTATTTCAGACGAAGTTCCTGCTTCTGAAATTGATAGTGTTATTAATAGAGCAGGCAAGGAGCTTATAGAAAAGGTTGAGCTATTTGATGTGTATAAGGGAAAACAAATTCCCGATGGAATGAAGAGTGTTGCCTATTCAATAACCTATAGAGCCGACAGAACCTTAAAGGATGAGGAAGTTAATAAGGTACATGAAAAAGTTGTAAATTCAATTGTGGAAAAATTTGGTGCACAGTTGAGGTAATATGAACTCTGGGAGAATTTTCTCCTGGAGTTTTTTAAAAAATATATGGAGAAAAAAAGAATTTAATGGTAAAATGATAATATCATATTATTTACATAATAAATGCAGGATTTTTAAAAAATGTGTAGAAGTATAATCCTATATATAACTATAAATAATCACTATTTATTTGAAAGGGTGCATTGTATGCCTAAGAATAAAGTAATCGTTAGAATAAATGGATCTGAATATACATTAATGGGTGAAGACTCTGAAGATTATTTATTCTCTATTGCCAATTATGTTGATAAAAAGGTTAGAGAGGTATTAGTGAGTAATTCAAAACACAGCACAACCTCTGCTGCAGTATTGACATCTCTTACCCTGGCAGACGACCTTTTCAAGGCAAGAAGAGAAATAGAAATGCAAAAAAGTTCTATGAGGGTACCAGAAGAAAAAATAAAGGAATTTCAAAAGGAATATGATCAGCTTCAGCTTGCATATATGAGTGTTTGTAAAGAGTATGAGGATTTCAAACAAGCACAGGAGGGCAAGGAAGAGGATTTAGGTAACCTGAAGGAAGAGTATAATAAAATTTATCTAAGCTTTATGGAGAAAAGTGATGAGTATGAGAAGCTTTTAAGAGAAAGTACATATGTAAAGGAACAGAATGGGACTCTAGAAAATAAGTTATCAGAGAATGACACACATATACAAAAGCTTAAGGACCAACTTCTAGAAAACCAAATAGAGCTTGTAAAGGTCAGAAAAGACTATAAGGATATTCAATCTAAAAGAAGAAGTGGATAAGGGTTAAAACCCTTATTTTTTTTGTGAAATTCCATAAATAGATAAACAAAAGAAAAAGAGATTGTGTGCGTCATTTGCAAATTTAGAAGTTTTCTTGTAACATTTTGTAACTTATGAATATTATATAGTAGGAAAAGGAGGTGCTCTTATGTTCCCAACCTTTATACCCTATATATTTAATGCAGCTTCTAATAATGTAAGTCCATGTGCAGTGGATGTTGTTGGAAATGGATTAAACCCAGCATTAGCATTTGGATTTAGTGCAACTCATATTGCATTCAGATTAAGATTAAACTGTGATCCACGTAAAAGTAACCCGCAAACAGAAATTGAAGAACATAGATGGGGAGTAGAAATAAAAGATATAAATGGCAATCTGCTGTTTACAGTAGAGGTAGATGGAAAAAATAATAAATACTTTGTAGCCATCAGAAATTCCAACTTTGCAACTATTTATACTGAAAGTATTGTACTTGGAACCAATGTAGATGTTACTCAAGTAACAGGAATTGCTTCCTGTAATGGTCAACCACCACTTGATTCAGACTTTTTACTAGATTTCCAGATGCCACTTTCAAGGTTTATAAGAAATAATATATTATTTGATTTATCGAAAGAGGTAGTTCAATTCTGTTTCTACACCACAACCTGCTGTGATGATAATAATATTAATAAGGAAGATCCTGATGACCAAGTTCCACCCTGTAAATGTGGAAAGTTTATTAATGTGCCTTTAACACTTACTAAGCTTTGTCCAATTCCTCCAGCAGGTGGCAGCTTTATAGTAGATGATGATGTAACTATAATACTAAGTGTATCTAATACTTCTATGGTAACTGCCACAAATGTAACAGTTGTTGATTTGTTAAATATTCCGACAGGAGTTACAATAAGCAGCCTTACAACATTGCCTCTTGCAATAACAATTATACCTCCAGCAGGACCATATGTGGGAAATATTGATATAACAACTATGTGGACAGGATTAACAATACCTGCTCAATCAGCTTTGCAATTATCTATTACCTTCACTATATTGGATGCACCTATTCAAACAACTAATATTACCAACATTGATGCTGGAATTGGACAGTTAAGTGGTATAAATAATTTTAGATGTACCATACCTGTTTCGATGGAAATTACCCCTCCAACACGTGGAGTTAAATTTTACGATCTAAAATTCTAGGTTAAAAAAACATACATGATATTTCAATAGAAACATCATGTATGTTTTGGAGTTTTAAGTTAGTTATTAATTAGATAATAAGAGCGTTTTATACCAACAAGAATATTTTATTCACAAATTTTAGGCCTTGCCTCTTGTCTTTCAATGCATACCTTTATAATATCCTTCTCAGCAAATTTCCATGCTACTGTTAAAGCTTGATTCTCTGGGTGCTTTCCAAAGTTTTGAGCTCTTTCAAACACTACGCACATCACTTCAGCACCTAGTACTCTAAAGTTTGCACCAAGGGTTGCATCATCTCTGTCAATAAAGCACTGGAATGGAATATCATCAAAAATATCAGTTGTGCAAGTAGAAGGTTTTCCACATGAGTCAACAGGTGTATAGGTTATCTTTTTATGAATTACACCACAGATAACTACTTTTTCTGGGCATATTTTTTCAATTGCAGCTTCTATTGTTCTAGTAGCACTAACATTATGGCAACCATCAATCAATGCAGGAGGGACTAATTGGGTTTTGTGGTCAATCATTAGCTGGCAGCAGGTCCTTGGATTGGGCTCTGGGCAGCAAACCTTAGTGCATGCAAATTTAATCATATTAGATAACAGGGTGTCTGTACCAGGTTGATTGTCAAATGCTATATGCCAGTCAGTATCCTGCCCTGTTAGGATTATATTACCACGTTCTAAGGTGGCAGCAAGGGTAACAGCTTCTCCTAAATTATTTTGAACAAGTTTTAAATAGGTTGTATTAAAGGGATTAAAGACGATATGATAGGAGGTAAGCCAGTTGCTTAAAAGATTATCTGTAAGGTTTTCCATA
>JARDZI010000207.1 GCA_029240935.1 Clostridiales bacterium | reverse complement strand
AGCAACGATTGGTGTACATTGACCTTGTGGTATAAAACCAATTCGATTATCTGGAAGTTTCACTGCAAACCAGTCTGACACCTTGCTTACCACATCAAAACTATCGTTTTTGTTTGTTGACTGTACCACAGGCGTAGTAGGGGAACATCCAGTTCTAATATTTGCATTGTCGGCTGTAACCCTTACCTTTTCAATATCTCCATCTTTATTTACAGAAGATTCTACTCCAGCTATTGGCTGCTGTCTTTGATATTGATTTCTTGAGCATGAGATTGTAAAGCTGAATATCAAAACTAAAATTAAAACAAAAAGTGGTTTTTTCAATACAATCCCTCCCATACTATTAAATTTTATTTGCTTCCCAGCATACTATTAATATTTGAATATAGCACGAATTTTATGAGGGGGCTTTCAAATTTATGAAATGTAAAAAAAGGAATCTAATTTAATAGATTCCTTTTTTTAAAAAATTATTTTGCTTCAACTATCCATCCTTTAGGAGGTTCAACCTCTCCAAATTGTATTCCACACAATGTATCATAAAGTTTTTTTGTTATAGGTCCAACTTCAGTCTGGCTATGGAATACATGAAGTTTACCCTTATATTCAATACCTCCAATTGGAGATATAACTGCTGCTGTTCCACATGCGCCAGCTTCCTTAAATTCATCTATATTATCAATAAATACTTCTCTTTCCTCAACCTCTAAGCCTAAGTATTCTTTTGCAACCGCTAGCAATGAATATTTAGTAATACTTGGGAGAATTGATTCTGATATAGGTGTAATAAATTTATTATCCTTAGTTATACCAAAGAAATTGGCAGCACCAACCTCTTCTATTTTAGTATGTGTTAACGGATCAAGGTAGATACAATCTGCAAAACCTTTTTTAACAGCAATTTCATGAGGCATAAGGCTTCCTGCATAATTACCTCCAACCTTTGCAGCTCCAGTTCCAAATGGAGCGGCTCTGTCATAATCTGAAATCATAAAATTAACTGGAGCCAAGCCACCCTTAAAGTATGGTCCTACAGGTGAGCAGAATACTCCAAATAGATATTCAGGAGCTGGTTTTACTCCAAGATTATCTCCAATACCTATTAAATATGGTCTTAAATAAAGAGTTGCTCCAGTTCCGTATGGTGGAACATAGGCTTCATTTGCCTTAACAACCTGAATACATGCATCAATAAATTTTTCCTCAGGTACTTCAGGCATTAGTAAACGTCTACAGCTTTTGTTCATACGTTTTGAGTTTTGGTCTGGTCTAAAGAGTTGTATTTTGCCATCCTTTGTTCTATAGGCTTTAAGACCTTCAAAGCACTGCTGTCCATAGTGAAGAGCTGTGGAGCCTTCACTAATAGTTAGTGTATTATCTTCTGTAAGTATTCCATTGTCCCAACTTCCATCTTTCCATATGGATTTATATCGGAAGTCAGTTTTGGTGTAAGTAAATCCTAGCTTTCCCCAATCAATATTTACGGTTTTACTCAAATATATCACCCCAATTTTTTAAATAATAGTTGTAACCATCTATATTATAACTTAAATAATAAAAATGTTAAGCATAAAAATTAAAAAAGTCATAAAATTTCATATAATATATGGTAAATAATACATTTATATATACGAAACCATAGATTTTTGTCACACTATATAGTTATAAAGTGGTAAAGTTGTAGTACAATATCTTTGTATAATGTGCTTTAAAATTATATATAGATTAAATATAATATATACATAACAAATTTATATGAAGTGAGGTTTTAACATGAAACAGGTTTTACTTAAAAAATATGCCCGTCTACTTGTAAAGTCAGGGATTAATATTCAAAAGAATCAGGTTCTTGTTGTATCCTCCCCAATTGAATGTGCAGAATTTACAAGAATGATAGCAGAGGTTGCATATGAGGAGGGAGCAAAGGAAGTAGTTGTAAGTTGGAGTGATGAGTTGCTTACAAGAATAAAGTACATAAAAGCACCAGAGGAGGTCTTTAATGAATATCCTGAATGGCAGAAGGATTTTTTTGTGTCCTATGCACGTCAGGGAGCTGGATTTTTAGGCATATCTGCTTCAGACCCTGAGGTCATGAAGGGTGTAAGTCCTGAAAGAATGGCCAAATGGGGTAAGGTAAGTGGTGAAGCAGTAAAGGAATACAGAGATAGACTTATGATTAATAAAAATGTATGGTGTGTTGCATCTATTCCTACAAAGCCATGGGCTAAGAAGGTATTTCCAAATTTATCTGAAGAAGAGGCAGTAGAAAAGCTTTGGGAGAATATATTTAAAACTGTAAGGGTTGATATGGAGGATCCTGTTGAGGCATGGGAAGAACATAAGAGCAATCTTAAGAAAAGCTTGGACTTTTTAAATAATAGTAAATTTAAATTTTTACATTATAAAAATTCCCTTGGAACAGATCTTAAAATTGAACTTCCTGAGGGGCACATTTGGTTTGGAGGCTCAGATTATACTCCTGAAGGAGTTGAGTTTATTGCAAATATGCCTACAGAGGAAGTATTCACCCTGCCTAAGAAGACTGGGGTAAATGGCGTTGTAAAGAGCTCAAAGCCTATTAATAGAAATGGAAATATTATTGATAAATTCTCACTTACTTTTAAGGATGGGAGAATTGTTGATTTCAGTGCTGAATGTGGCAGCGATGTGCTGAAAACCTTAGTTGAGACTGACGAAGGCTCACTATATCTTGGAGAGGTGGCACTGGTTCCATATGATTCACCTATTTCTAAGCTAGGTATTTTATTCTATAACACTCTATTCGATGAAAATGCCTCCTGTCATCTTGCCATAGGAAATGCATACCCTATATGCATAAGGAATGGTGAAAACATGAGCAAGGAGGAATTTGAGAAGGCAGGAGTAAACCAATCCCTGGTTCATCAAGATTTTATGATAGGAACAAGGGATCTTGAGATTACAGGAATTACAGAAGCAGGTGAGGAAATTCCTGTGTTTAAAAATGGAAATTTTGCTTATTAGGTAAAAACAATAGAAATAGTAAAACATATTTGTGAGGTATGCCACGTAAATTACAAGCCATACCGTAGGGGCGAACAGTGTTCGCCCGTGAGGTGCCAGGATTTTGGACTATGCCTGTATCATAGTGCGCACTTGTGGTCGAACACTGTTCGCCCCTACAACACATAGTAGTTAAATTGTTTCAGTTAACATATAGACAACTTGCGAGGCATCTTCCTATATTGTCCACTAAAGGTTTATGAGTACATAAACCTTTTCTTTTTTTAAATCTAAATATATTTTAAATTTGACCATAGTCACATCCTTACAAACAATTATGTATTAATATGAGTATGTAATAGAAATTAACTATCATATTAAAGGTTAGGGAGTGATTATTATGGATAACAAACGTATTGAAAAATTAACGGAAGTGTTGCAGAGGCTCAATACCCAGGGAGTAACAGAAGAGGTAAGAAAAGAAGCACTTGATATAGTGTCAAACATAGATCCAATAGAGTTATCAATAGCAGAACAAAGATTAATTGAAAAGGGTATGAATCCCCAGGACTTAAGACATCTTTGTGATATTCATATGGAGGTATTAAAGGATGAGCTTGATAAGGTAAGAACAAAAATCGAGCCTGGTCATGTGCTGGATACTCTCATTTTAGAGCATGAGAAAATTAAGGGATTTCTGACTGAATTAGAGGAAATCAATTTTAACATACAAAAATTAAAAAGCCCTGATGAAAATAGAGAGCTTACATCAAAGCTTGTGGTTGTAGCTGACAACCTATTAGATGCAGAGAAGCATCATAAACGAGAAGAGGATGTACTTTTTCCAGAGCTGGAGAAAAGAAATATTACTGGACCTACAAGAATTATGAGAATGGAGCATGATGAGCTTAGGGCAAGAAAAAGGCTGCTTAAGGAAACTTCAGGAGCATTAGAGAGTATGGATTTTGGAACTTATAAGGCAAAGATAGATGAGGCAGCTAAGTATATTGTATTTAATTTAAGGGACCATATTTATAAGGAAAACTATATTTTATATCCAACAGCATTAGATGCGATACAGGATAGTGTATTGTGGGAGGATATGAAAAATAGATGTGACAAGATCGGATATTGTGGCTTTACACCTGTAATGTAAAAAATTAAATAAAATTTAAGGAGGAGATAGTATGTCAAAGTTCACAGCACAAGTAGATGCACGTATTTATCCACCAAAGGATAAACATAATGTAATTTTTGATACATTTAGCAAGCTAAGCAAGGGAGAAAAAATGGAGTTAATAAACGACCACGACCCACGCCCTCTCCATTATCAAATGCTAGCAGAATACACTGACCAATTTGAATGGGAGTATCTAGAAGAGGGACCAGAAGTTTGGCGTGTTGTTATTGGAAAGAAATAGGACATAGAAGTAACAGTAAATTTTCATTTGATTTTTAAGAATGTAAATTTGCTGTTACTTTTTATTTATATAAAATCAATAAAAAATTAAAATTGCTATTAAAAGAGGAATTTTCTATACTGACATAGAATTTATAGAAGGATTCTGTAAAGGACCATAATAAGTTCATTGCTTTTATACAGGGGAATTGGAATGGCAAAAAAATTGATGTATACTAAAGAAGTGAATGGTATAAATAAATTTTTATATTAGAAATTTAACTATTAGGAGGGGTTTTAATGAGTAGTCAGTTAGATTTTGCAAAGGAGCTTATAGAATTCATTTATGACAGTCCGACTGCCTTTCAAGCTGTGGATAATGTTAAGAAAGTACTTGGGAATTGTGGATTCACTGAGCTGAAGAATGAGGATAGGTGGGAACTTGTAAAGGGCGGCAAGTACTTTGTTACAAAAAATGATTCGGCTATTACTGCATTTCATGTAGGCAATGGAGAGGTTAGTGAAAATGGATTTAAAATAATTGGGGCACATACAGATTCACCAAGCTTTAGGGTAAAGCCTGCAGCAGAAATGACTTCAGAAAATTATTATGTAAGGCTTAATACTGAAAGCTATGGAGGACCTATACTTAATACATGGATGGACAGACCTCTTTCGGTAGCAGGAAGGGTTGCGGTAAAGGGTAAGGATGCATTCAATCCTATTACAAAGCTATTGAATATTAAGAAACCAATTCTTATAATACCTAATCTTGCAATACATATGAATAGAGATGTAAATAAGGGTGTAGAATTAAATAAGCAAAAGGATACACTCCCATTAATAGCTATTGTAAACGAGAGCTTGGAAAAAGGAAACTACTTGATAAATGAAATCTCAAAGGAAATTGGAGTTCAGGCATCAGATATAATTGATTTTGATCTATTCCTTTATGAATTTGAAAAAGGAAGTATAGTTGGGTTAAATGATGAGTTTATATCCTCACCAAGATTAGATGACCTGGCAATGGTTCATGCAGGTATTATTGCTTTAACTAGAGCAGAGGTTTCAAATGCCACCAATATAATGATTTGCTTTGACAATGAAGAGGTTGGAAGCACTACAAAGCAAGGTGCTGATTCACAGCTTTTATCAAATATTTTAGAAAGAATTGTACTATCTATGGGAGGGGACAGACAGGATTTTTTCAGAGCAATTGCAAAATCCTTTATGATTTCTGGAGATCTAGCACATGCTGTGCATCCTAATGTTCCTGAGAAACACGATCCACAGAATAGACCATTAATAAATAAAGGACCTGTTATCAAGGTTAGTGCAAGCCAGAGCTATACAACGGATAGTAATTCCTCAGCTGTTTATGATGAAATTTGCAAAAATGTAAATGTACCAGTTCAATGGTTTGTTAATCGCTCTGACCAAAGAGGTGGTTCAACCATAGGACCTATTTCATCATCCCACATAGAAATTAGAAGTGTTGACATGGGAACTCCAATACTTGCAATGCATTCAATAAGAGAATTAGGTGGAGTATTGGATCATACATATGTAACAGACAGCTTTACTGAATTTTATAGGGCTTAATTTAATAAAGATAGTCGAAAACCTCAGATGTTTTAAAAGCATCTGGGGTTTTTAAAATTATATAAATGATGTGTCTGTTATGGCAGGCTTCCATACCTGCTTTGGGAATTATGGTTTACACATAACAGTTTGTATTTTCTCAATTAACTTTGGTTGTATCAAAGGATATGTCAATTTCTCTGGTAATCCATCAAAAAATTCTACCTTTTCCATTTCCAGCATTGGCAATTCTTCAAATAATTCAATCTCAGCAAAATAAAGCATACCAAATGTTTCTTCATAGTTTTTTATAACTGAATAAACACATATCTTTATCAAATCGAACTTATTAGCACCTGTTTCTTCCCAAAGCTCTCTTTTAGCAGTTTCTAAAATCATTTCGCCTTGTTCCCTATGTCCACCAGGACATTCGTATGTATCCCGTTCTTTATGCTTGCAAAACACCCA
>JARDZI010000206.1 GCA_029240935.1 Clostridiales bacterium | reverse complement strand
ATTGTCATAATTTTAAGGGAACCAGAAATAGGTTCCCTTAATTAACTTCCTAGGAATTAGCACCTTTTCATGCAAATGAGCCTAAGGGTTGATAAGACCTTATTAAATTATATATGTCAAAATTTTTTATATACTCAATAAAAAATTAAAAATCACATTACTGCGCATCCTTCATAAATGATATCCAAGGAATCTTCAACCTTTGCAATTGTATATTCCTTGCATAACAATGCTCTTATATATCCACGGTCATTGGTGGTGGATTCTATATAGAATCCTTTTCCATAATAGAACCTAACAAGTGATAGCATTCTAGATGCAGTGTGAAGATATAGATTAGTTACACCAAATTGGTTCATAGCATTATCTACAGCATTCATTAACTCTTTGCCTATACCATGACTTTGGTAGTCTAAGCCTACACCAAATCTACTTAGGTAAGCAATACTATCAGGTAAAATTTCAACCCTGACACTTCCCACTACCAAATCATCCAATTGTGCTACAAAAACCACCTTGGTTTCTATGTCCTTTTTCACATCTTCATAAGTTTCCTCTAGAGCTGGAATCCTTCCTCCAATTCCTGCACACTCTGAATACATTTTGAAAGCTTCCCTTGTTATCTCCAGTATTTCGGGTATATCCCCTTCAACTGCTTTTCTAACCATTAAGACCTCTTTTTTCATCGATCTACCCCCAATTCAAATAATTTTTTTTGGTTAAGCTTTTTAATTTTAATACGCTAGCTCTATTATGGAGCCATAGAAATAAATTCTAATCCCTCTGTTTCTTCAAGTCCAAACATCAGATTCATATTCTGAACAGCTTGCCCAGCTGCACCTTTTATAAGATTATCAATGGCACTAATTACAACTACTCTATTTGTACGTTTATCCACTCTAAGACCTACGTGGCAGAGGTTAGAACCTCTTACCCATCTTGTTTCTGGTAATCCATCAATTACCTTAATAAAATAATCCCCACCATAAAATTCTCTATAGACTTCAAGCAGCTTGTCTGTTGTAAATTCTCTTGTTAAATTTCCATAACAGGTTGATAAAATTCCCCTATTCATGGGCACAAGATGGGGAGTAAATGAAATCACTATTTTTTCTCCAGCAATACTACTCAATTCCTGTTCAATCTCAGGAGTATGTCTATGTACTCCGACTCCATATGCCTTTATTGATTCATTGCACTCTGTAAAAAGAGAGGAGATATTTGCAGATCTTCCAGCTCCTGATACTCCTGATTTTGCATCAATAATTATGGAATTTAACTCTATTAGATTGTTCTTAAGTAATGGCGCTACTGCTAACATTGAAGCCGTAGGGTAGCAGCCAGGATTAGCAAGTAATCTGCATTCCTTTATCTCATTCCTTTTTAATTCTGTAAGTCCATAAACAGCTTCACCTAAAAGTTCAGGACAACCATGCTGAATTTCATACCACTCTTTGTAAACGACCGGGGAATTCAATCTAAAATCAGCTCCTAGGTCAATCACTTTCACACCTAAGCCTAGTGCTTTTTGTGTTATTTCAAAGGCTTTGCCATGTGGAAGAGCAATAAATAAAACATCTATTCCAGTTAATCTGCTCTCGGCTTTCTCCATATCGATGCACTTATCCTCTATGAATCCATAATAGTTATTATAAATGTCAGTAAGCTGTAAATTTGCATAATTATGTGAAGCATAAAATTCTACCTTTATCTCCGGGTGCTTGTGGAGAATCCAAACCAATTGTTCACCTGCATATCCTGTAGCACCTAAAATTCCAGCTTTAACCATAATATCCCCTCTTTATTTTTTTATCGATAAAAACTATTATGCAATAAAATAAATAAAAATGCAATAACTTATTGAATAATTATATATATATTAGTATAATTATTCATGAATTTAAAAAAATTGGTGGGATGCGGTAATGTATAAACAAAATAACTTCATAAATACTGAAATGGTTTCGGAGCTTAATAAATACAAGGGGAAGATATTTGTTATTAAATTTGGTGGCAGCATAATGTATGAAGAATCAGCTCAATTAGCATTTATTGATGACCTTCTTTTATTAACAGACATGGGTATTAGGCTGGTTATTGTTCATGGTGGTGGGCCTGAAATATCAAAATGGTTAAACAGAACCGGTATTGAAAGCAAATTCATAAAGGGACTCAGGGTAACGGACAGTGCTACAATGGAAATAGTTGAAATGGTACTCTCTGGAAATGTAAACAAAAAACTTACCTCATTTTTAAGCATAAGGGGATTAAATGCAATTGGCTTAAGTGGTAGAGACAATAACTTGATTAAGGCTAAAAAGAAGTATGTTTATGATAATTCTCAAAGAATAGATATTGGATATGTAGGAGAAGTTGTAAATGTAAATGAAAAGACTCTTTTAAATCTACTAGACAATAATTACCTGCCTGTTATATCCCCTATAGGCTATGACTTAGAAGGTAACAGCTATAATATAAATGCAGATTATGTAGCTGCAGCAATAAGTGGAACCTTAGAGGCTGATAAATTACTAATTATGACGGATATTGAAGGTGTATATATGGATATTAATGATCCATCATCACTTCTATCCTCAATCACCCCAGAGGAAATTAAAAAATATATTGATTCAGGAGTAATAAGTGGTGGAATGATTCCTAAGCTTGAGTGCTGTATAGATGCAATAGATAGAGGTGCAAAAAATGTTCACCTTTTGGACGGAAGAAAGCAGCATAGCCTGTTACTTAATATATCTACTGAATGTGGGACCAAAATAATAATGAAAAGGAGTGCTGCCCAATGTCAAAAAGCAATATAATGAACACTTATGGAAGATTTGATGTTACATTTGAAAAAGGATTAGGAAGCAGAGTATACGATGTAAATGGCAAAGAATATATTGATTTCGTTTCAGGAGTTGCAACAAACTGTTTAGGTCACAGTCATCCTGCAATAATTAATGCGATAACTGAGCAAAGCAAGAGGTTAATTCATATATCAAATAATTATTGGAGCACAAAGAATATTGCACTTGCAGAAAAATTAATACAGAACAGTGACCACTCAAGTGTATTTTTCTCCAACAGTGGAACTGAGGCAGTAGAAGGTGCTCTAAAATTAGCAAGAAAATATGGAAAAAAACATGGTAATAATGATAAAAACATATTGCTCTATATGGATAATTCCTTCCACGGAAGATCCATGGGTGCTCTTTCTGTTACAGGACAGGATAAATATCAAAAGGATTTTATGCCACTAATGGGTGGAGTAAAAAGGATTCAATTAAATGATATTGAAGATTTAAAAAACAACTTTAATGATAAAGTATGTGGAATAATAATAGAACCTATTCAAGGTGAAGGTGGAATAAATACTGCAAGTGCAAAATACCTTAAAGAAGTAAGAAGCTTATGCGATTCCTATGATGCGCTGTTAATATTTGATGAAATACAATGTGGTATGGGTAGACTTGGAAGCCTATTCGCATATAAGAAATTCAATGTTGTTCCAGATGTAATATGCATTGCAAAGGCACTTGGAGGAGGCTTTCCAATTGGAGCTGTAGTTGCAAATGAAAGAGCTGACAGTGCTGTAGCACCAGGAGATCATGGAAGTACCTTTGGTGGAAACCCTCTTGGCTGTGCTGTTGCCCTTGCAGTTTTAAATGAATTGGTTGATGGAGGAATAGTTGCAACTGTTGAGAAAAAGAGTAATTATATAATGGAAAAGCTGCATATACTAAAGGATAAATACAAGGCTATTGATGAGATAAAGGGCATGGGTCTTCTTATAGGAATTAGCTTGAAAACTAGCCCAAAGGATTTTTCAAATGCATGCTTTAAAAAGGGGTTACTTGCAGTGACAGCTGGAACCAATGTTGTAAGGCTGCTTCCCCCTCTTAATGTTTCCAAAGAGGATGTGGATGAGGCACTTAGTATTGTGGAAGCAGTGTTAAGTGAAACTACAATGTAAAAATTTCACTACCAAAACACGTAGTGGCAGGCTTCCATGCCTGCCTTATGTACACATGGTTGTAGCAATATATCTTCTATGCCTGTCCAATTAGTATCCCAACTATGCAGGCATGGAAGCCTGCCACTACAACATTATATTTGAACATCTTCTTTAAAAAACCTATATTTCAAATAATTGGTATGTTATAATATTCCACAGGTGGTGAAATAATTTGGACCTTAAAAAAGTGATTGAGGAAAACCTTGCAGAGATAAAAGAATTAAGAAAAAATTTAAATCAGAATGCAGAATTGGCATTTACAGAATATAAAACCCAGAGCATTATATTGAATTTCCTTAAAGACTTGAATATGGATGCACAGGTGTTTGCAAAGACTGGAGTTTTATCTGTTTTAAACAATGGGGATGAATGCTTCGCAGTAAGGGCGGATATGGATGCCCTTCCTGTAAACGGAATATCCCATGTCTGTGGACATGATTACCATATGTCAATAGCCCTAGGTGCTGCACTGGTGCTGAAAAAATTAGGCTGTGGCAAATGTGTAAAATTTATATTTCAACCTGCTGAGGAAGGTGTTGGTGGTGCTCTTCCAATGATAGAGGAAGGTATACTTGAGAACCCAAGTGTCAAAAATATGCTTGGGTTTCATGTATGGCCAAATGTAAAGGTAGGCACAATTGAGGTTTCACCAGGTCCTTCAATGGCTTCAGTAGATGATTTTCATATTATCTTTAAAGGCAAAGGTGGTCATGCAGCAATGCCAGATCTCTGCAAAAATCCAATCTATCCAGCAATAGACCTGATTGAATCTATGAATATAAAGTCAAGAATAGAAAACAACCCTTTAAATCCACATGTGATTACCTTTTCTTCCATACAATGTGGTAATGTTCCTAATGTTATTTCAGATGAGTGCAGGGTACTTGGAACCGTTAGAACCTTTGACAATACTCTTAGAAACAAATTGTATGAGGATATCCTAAGAACTTCATCATTATGCGCTGAAAAGTTTGAATGTAGGGCTGAAGTAGAATATAAATTTCAATACCCTCCTGTCATAAGCGATAAATCCTTAGCAGAAAATTTTATAAAAGTTACTAAATCACTTCTAGGAAATGAGAATGTTAAGCCACTTGAAAAAACCTTCGCAGCAGAGGATTTTGCCTTTTTCGCTGAAAAAGTACCCTCGGTGCATTTTAGACTTGGAATTGCAGATGGTGATAATGGAAGTTATCCACTTCATTCACCTAATTTTAGTGCTTCTGAGGAATCATTATTCTATGGGATATATGTTATAGCTAACTATATACTCTCTATTAATGATTAGGATTAATCAATAGTAGTACAGAATTATGTGCTTATAAGACTTAATATGCTTACCATACGTAGGGACGAACAGTGTTCGCCCCTACATTGCCACCATAATTGAAAAATTAAAACAGCAAGGAGGAAGGTTTTTTAAAATAAAACTTTCCATGCCTTGCTTTTTTATAATTTCCAAAAATTATCAACTGGTTGAGTTGCAGATGAACAGTTAGTTGTTTTACATAGAGTTATGTCTATGGTACTCTGATTGTATCAAACAGAAGGGAGTATATGGTTATGGGCTTACAAGGCTTTAGCGAGAGGTTTACTAATTTAAGAAAGGAAAGAGGCTTAACCCAAGAGGAATTAGCTGTGCGTTTTGGTGTAACTCCTCAAGCAATTTCGAAATGGGAGCGTGGTACAAGCTATCCGGATATTGATTTACTTTGCTCTATTGGGAAGATAATGGATTGCTCACTTGATTATTTGCTAGATATTGAAGTTAAGAACAATTTGATCGAAAGTAATGATGAGGTTGCACAAAAACGTTTATTACAAAATATATTAGCAGACCCATTAGTTTTTGAAACAGGTGCTGGACTGGTATATTTACTCATAGAAGAAAAAAATAAGGATTTTTCTGGAATACAAGCAATTAGGGAACGTTTGGCAGCAAAGTATGGTATTCTTCTTCCACTAGTACGAATCAAGGATAACTTAGAGCTTGGAGAATTTGAATATCGCTTTTCATCTTATGACAAGATACTCAGCAGTAAAACTATTTCTTTTAAGGATGCAATAAGCATGAATAGCATATATCAACATTTTGAAGAAGTATGCCAAGAACATTACAATCTAATTATCAATCGCCAGATAGTAAAGGAGTTAGTTGATAATGTCGCTGCCAAATATCCAGCAGTTGTAAATGGAGTAATTCCTGTAAGGATTTCTTTCTCTAAATTGCAAGATGTCTTATCAATGATGGTTCAGAAAAAAGCATCAATTCATAATCTGATTAAAATCATAGAAATATTGGAAGATAACATTGAAGAAACCAAGGATGTTGAGGAATTAGTTAATCTTGTGATAGGGAAGTTTTAGACTTATCATTACGACCATGGGTGCCAGCCTCATCAGATATCAGATATGAGATTTACAAATCTCATATCTGATATCTGATGAGGCTGGCACCCTACGACGTATCCTTCCTATATTTAACTTAATGTAAAAAAGGTATGCTTCAAAATT